>DATFAW010000304.1:0-4395 GCA_035254165.1 Paludibacter sp. | reverse complement strand
TAAATTAGTGTTGGCTATTGTTGAAATATAACAATATACAAGATGAAACTAACTCAGTTCCCCTTCAGGGGTTAGGGGTAATTATTACAACATTGCTTTTACTTGCTCGTAGACGTTTTTACCTGTAAAACCAAGTTTTTCGTCAAGTACCGTGTAAGGAGCAGAAAAACCAAATGATTCCAATCCCCAAATTTTACCATTAGCACCAACTAAACCTAATAAGTTTACCGGAAGACCGGCAGTAAGGCCGAAAATCTTAGCATCGCGTGGCAATACGCTTTCCTGGTATTCTGCCGATTGGCTGCGGAACAATCCTTCAGAAGGAACGGATACCAAACGGATTTTTACACCATCTGCACGAAGTAATTTAGCTCCTTCATTTAATGTAGAAACTTCAGAACCCGAAGCCACTAAAATTACATCCGGATTGCCATCGCATTCTACCACGTAACCACCTTTTTGAGCTTGTTCAGCTTCTTCTTTGCGGCTTGCAACTGCAGGAAGATCGGCAATATTTTGACGGGAAAAAATCAAACCGGTAGGTGTTGACGTGTTTTCCATAGCCATTCTCCAGGCAACGGTACATTCTTCAACATCAGCAGGACGCAAAACCAACATAGAGTTATGTCCTTTGTGGTTTTTCAATTTTTCCATCAACCGGATTTGAGCTTCTTGTTCAACAGGTTCATGGGTTGGACCATCTTCACCTACACGGAATGCATCGTGTGTCCAGATAAATTTCACCGGAAGTTCCATCAACGCAGCCATACGAATAGCCGGTTTCATATAGTCGGAGAAAACAAAGAAAGTAGCACAAGCAGGAATAACACCACCGTGCAAACTCATACCGATACACAAACAAGCCATGGTCAATTCGGCCACACCAGCTTGAAGGAAAGCACCGGAGAAATCACCTTTTGCAAATGCTTTGGTGTTTTTCAAGAAACCGTCTGTTTTGTCTGAATTCGACAAGTCGGCACTGGCAACAATCATATTTTCAACTTGTTTTGCCAATTCACCCAATACAGTAGCAGAAGCAGCACGGGTTGCCTGACCTGGTTTTTGAACCACAGCATCCCAGTTCATATTTGTTTTTCCGGTGAAGAAGAAAGCCATTTTCTCTGCCAATTCAGGATTTTCTTTTGTCCAGGCAGCTTTAGCAGCTTGTTTGACAGCTACAATTGCAGCCAATTCTTCAGCACGTTTTGCATACAATGCTTTCGTTTCTTCAAAAAGAACGAATGGATTTTCCGGATTTCCACCCAGGTTTTTGACACTTTCGGCATAAGATGCTCCACATTCTCCTAATGGCATACCATGTGTTGCACATTTATGTTCAAAGCTTGAACCATCGGCTGTACGGGCACCTTTACCCATAATTGTTTTACCAATAATCAAAGTTGGTTTTGCTGTTTCTGCTTTTGCTTCGGTCAACGCTTTACGGATTTGAGCTACATCACTTCCGTCTATTTCAATTACTCTCCAACCCCAGGCCAGGTATTTTTGAGCTACATTTTCGCTCGTAACATCTTTTGTTTCGGTAGAAAGTTGAATGTCATTCGAATCATAGAACATAACCAAATTACTCAAACCCAAGTGACCAGCAATACGTCCGGCACCTTGTGAAATTTCTTCCTGAACACCACCATCGGAGATGTAAGAATAAATCGTTTGGTTCATCATTTCACCAAAGCGGGCTTTCAAAAATTTAGCAGCAATGGCAGCACCCACAGCGTAAGTATGACCCTGGCCTAGCGGACCTGAAGTGTTTTCAACACCACGCATAATGTCTACTTCGGGGTGTCCCGGAGTTGGACTATCCCATTGACGGAATTGCGCCAATTCTTCCATTGTATATTTGCCTGTACAAGCTAGCACAGAATATAGCATTGGTGACATGTGACCCGGATCCAGGAACATGCGGTCGCGACCTTCCCAGGCCGGATTTTTTGGATCATATTCCAAAAATTCAGAATAAAGTACATTGATAAAATCTGCACCACCCATGGCACCACCCGGGTGGCCTGATTTTGCTTTTTCTACTGCCGATGCAGCCAATATGCGGATATTGTCTGCTGCACGGTTTAAAGTTTGAATAGAATTCATAAGTTTCAAATTGGTTATATATAGTTTGATGTTATTTGTAAGATTAATCTGCGGATCATTGTTTATTTACAATGGCAGGTTGCACAACTTTAACAGGTTGTCTTTTCTTTGCCGGTAGCTGAAATTTATATCCGATTGTGTAACTAATGCCCAAATTACTACCCTTGTTGATACCAAAACCCGGAATATACCAGGGAGTCACAGCTCCATCGACATCCTTACTTATTAAGGTTTTACTTCGAACAGTCCATCCCATAAATATATTTTTCAGAACTTCAACACGAATTCCTGCGGTTAGTTCGTACCAAATTTTTGTAGTGGATATATTGTTATAATTTAGCGCTTGCGTTGAACCACCCCAATAGTCATCAGCGATGTTTACATTGGATATATTATAATTGAACCTTGACATTCCTAACCGCAGACCAAGTAAAAGTAAATTAGTTGTCCGTTTTGAATCTTTTTTTTGCTTAAGCATATTAAAGTCAATACCTGCACGACCAAAAAGTCCGTTGGTTTTAAATCCTACATTTTCAACTGTAAGTTTATCGGCACCCCCATAACCCAATTCGAAAATCGGGAAATACTTGTGTTTAAAATCGGCTTGTAATGCTGCTTCATACGAATACGTATCACCCTTTGATAAAAACGAACTTGCCACGGATGCAGCATCGCCCAGGACTGTGATTCCATTGAAAAAAGGCACTTTAATTGTGTCAGTCACAAGCTTCGTTTTGGGATTGATCTTTTTCTGAGCCTGTGCTGAATATACCACCAACAGACAAAGAACCAAACTACTTATATATTTGAATGTTCTCAACATTGATGTTATTTACTTTGCGGTTAATGATACGAATTGAGTCGATAAAATTATTAGTAGTCAATATAGTATCTACTGAATGAATTTTTATACTACCACATTCAAGCGATAAGTATTTATCAGTATTTTGATGTAGTACTGTTAGTGTATCATTTTTAGTGATATATGTTGTATCATTTTTGGAGGTAACCGGATTGATTGTGATTTTTCTAATAGTAAAAGTAGCTTCAAAAACCGAGGTCGATTCAAAACTGTGCAACGGAAGATTTATTTTGTTGACAGTTTGCGCCTTATTGTATAAAATAGAATCTACATAAATATATTTCTTTGCCGAACTATCAAACTTTAATCCTTTTATAGTCAAAGTGTCAATACTCATGGCTGTAACCGTTTTGGATGTATCCGTTTTATTCACATGATACACTCCAATATCCATTAAAACCGAGCGATTCGTTCTGCAACTTTCGTCCACAGCACACGAAAAACCGGCTATCAGGCAGAGAAAAAACAGGATATATTGAAAATTTTTCATTTACTCAATTTATAATCATTCATTTTAGTTGATAACCTAACGTCAGGATAAGTAAATTCGTACCTCATTCTTTAGTTTATCAATAGCTATTTCAGTTGGCGTTTGTTCGCTGGCACCATATACCTGAATAATTCTTTCGGCAAGCTCCGATGCTGAATTTGCAGGATTGCACTGTGCCGCACACGAATTTACCAGTCGTAACAAACTTTCCTGAGCTGCACGTATGTGAATCCAGATTTCATCGCTCACATAAATTTGTTGCGACAAATTGTGCAAAAACTCCTCACGAATACTTGACAATAATTGCGTTTGAAGTTCCATGTTTGTCATGCCCGGTTTAGCCACACTCACAATCAGCGTTGATGGCGTGGTTCGTTCCAGAACCAGCATTAACCGTTCGTAAGCCCTGAGCCGGATAGGAGTCAGCGTGTGTGCAACGTCTTTTCTCAATTCAAAGTTACGTCGTTTTTCTTCGCCACGAAGTAGTTTGTCAATCAACAAATAAGCAGTTACCAAAACAAGTAACGCCGGCAATGTTATTTTGAGAATATCCATTATTTCCATACTATACTCTTAATTTACCGGAATATTTTTTCGCGATTCCGTTTTTTTGAAGCTCTATATCAATGGAATGCGTAATTAAACAACCTTTTGGAAGTGATTGCAATTCATCCTCAATCGATTTACAAATAGCAGAACGATCAATTATCAATTATCAATTATCCATTGTCAACTGTCAATTCTATTAAATTTCCTTTTCTATCTGATAATTATTCCGTTCAGTAGAATTGCGTGCTACTATTTCGCCCACAAACCCAGCCAGAAACAATTGCGTTCCTAAAATCATTGCCAGTATCGACAAATAAAAATAAGGGCTATCAGTTACCAATGGAGCTCTTACATGTTCAATAATAGCTACAAGTTTGTTAACACCAAC
>DATFAW010000303.1:0-8759 GCA_035254165.1 Paludibacter sp. | reverse complement strand
GGAATTCCAATAATTCGTTCTCAATCTGGAAATATTCATTTCCCTAGTGACAGTTCTGAAGAAGTTCCTGCAGAAGAATATGTTGAATTAATGGCTCAGAATATTGTTTTCGAAAGGGTACTGGGAATGACAAATAATGTTTGTGGTTTAATACATATATGTCAATTAGATGAAAATATGGATGTTGATGATTGCTGCTATGAGAAACAATGGAAGAAAGCTAATCAATGTCCTTTTAGAGTATTCTCAGATTTTATAGGACTGACAGATAAACTAAAAGAAAAATAAATGACTCTACGCACTGTAAATGTAACCCGCTATATCACTCCTTTGCGCGAAGGAGGTTCGTTGCCTGCATTGGCTGAAGCGGATGATGACTTCAAATATGTTGTCAAGTTCCGCGGAGCCGGACATGGCACCAAAGCGCTTATTTCCGAACTCATTGGCGGGGTGGTTGCCAAATTGTTGAAACTACGTGTGCCCGAACTGGTTTTTATCCAACTCGATGAAGCTTTCGGGCAAACCGAAGGCGACGAAGAAATCCAGGATTTATTGCAAGGCAGTCGTGGGTTAAACCTCGGCCTGCATTTCCTGTCGGGTGCATTGACTTATGATCCGGTAACAACGAAGATAGACGGACGAACCGCTTCGATGATTGTTTGGATGGATGCTTTCCTGACCAACGTAGACCGCACGGTGCGCAACACCAATATGCTGATGTGGCATAAAGAACTTTGGTTGATCGACCATGGTGCCACTTTGTATTTCCATCATTCGTGGACAAACCATCTGAAGCAAGCGCTGACGCCATTTGCGCTGATAAAAGATCATGTGCTGTTGCCTTTTGCCGATCAACTGGAAAGCGTGGATGCTGAATGCAAACAACTGCTTGCCGATGAAGTTATTCGCGAAATAACAAATCTGATCCCGGATTCGTGGGCAAACTGGACGGAAGATGGCGATACACCCGAAACAATAAAAGAAGTGTATTATCAATTTCTGAGTGAGAGAGTGAAACATTCTGATATATTTTTAAACGAAGCTCAAAATGCAAGGAAAGCACTTATTTGAATACGCGGTTATTCGTGTTGTGCCTAAGGTGGAGCGCGAAGAATTTATCAATGTCGGTATTATTCTGTTCTCAAAAAGAGCGAAATACATTCGCATGATCTATAAATTGAATACCGAACGCCTCAGCGTATTTCCTACTGAGCTGGATCTGGATTTACTCGACGAAACATTGAAGTCGTTCGAGAAAATATGCATGGGTAGTAAAGGCTGTGGTGTTATTGCCCAGCTGGATATTCCTGAGCGCTTCCGTTGGCTCACTGCTGTGCGCAGTTCGTGCATTCAAACCTCACGTCCGCATCCCGGTTTTTCAGATAATTTGGATAGAACAATCGAAAAGTTGTTTGAAGAGTTGGTTCTGTGACAGCATGTTTTAGATAGAAATAAGAAAGGCTTACCGATTTTTCGATAAGCCTTTTTCTTTAACCAAGTGGAGATTATCGGACTCGAACCGATCACCTTAACACTGCCAGTGTTACGCTCTAGCCAGATGAGCTAAACCCCCGAGCTTGATTTTAAATTGCAGCGCAAAGATAAGGAAGTTTTCGAAATTATGCGTACTTTTGTTTACAATTTTATCAACAAAACCCCGATTCAATGCTAATTTTCAATACAACTTATCTCGTTTCCGATAAAGCGCATGGTGCGTGGCTCAAATGGATTCGCGATCAACATATTCCTTTTATGCTCGATTCTACTTACTTCTCACATCCTCAGGTGGCAAGAGTGATTACAAGCGCGGAGCAAGAAGGAACTTCTTTTTCTGTACAGTTTCGTGTCAACGATATGCGGACACTTAAAATGTGGAACCAGGAATTTAGCGCTACTTTCAAAGAAAACTGTTCGCAAGAATTCGGTACCGAAGTTATTTTCTTTACAACCGTTTTGGAGCTGGTTGAATAAAGCATGGTTAAAGAACAAATCATATTGGGTATCGACCCCGGAACTACTATTATGGGCTACGGTATTTTGAAAGTGACAGGCAATAAAACTGAAATGCTGGCCATGGGTGTTCTGGATCTGAAAAAATATTCCAATCATTACCTGAAGCTTCAGCGCATTTTTGCGCGGACTTTGTCGTTGATCGATGAGTTTCATCCGGATCATTTGGCCATCGAGGCACCTTTCTTTGGGAAGAATGTGCAATCTATGCTTAAGCTTGGCCGTGCACAAGGAGTTGCTATGTCGGCAGCGTTGTATCGGGATATTCCGATTACCGAATATGCTCCGCTTAAAATTAAAATGGCGATAACCGGAAGTGGTAGTGCTTCTAAAGAGCAAGTGGCAGATATGTTGCGGCGTTATTTGAAAATACCTCAGGAAAGTATGCTTCCGCAATTGGATGCCACCGATGGATTGGCAGCAGCCTATTGTCATTTCCTGCAGTTAGGAAGGCCAACCTCCGAAAAAGCTTATTCTGGTTGGAAAGACTTTATTGCTAAGAATGAGGATAAAGTAAAGAAAACGAAGAAGGCTACGCCTGATATTTAAAAAATAGAACCCCTAACCCCTAAAGGGGAATTAAGTTACCTTTGTCTCCTTGTTTTTACTTCAAAAGTTTAAAATAATCGAGACTAACTTAATTCCCCTTTAGGGGTTAGGGGTTTATTCCTAATTGATAATATCAAATCCGGTATAAGGAATCAACGCTTTTGGAATGCGGATGCCTTCTGGAGTTTGGTTGTTTTCGAGCAATGCAGCTACAATACGTGGTAACGCCATAGCACTTCCGTTCAGCGTATGAACAAGTTGAGTTTTTTTGTCATTGCCTTTGAAGCGGCATTTCAGGCGGTTTGCCTGGTAGCTTTCGAAGTTAGAAACCGAACTTACTTCCAACCAACGTTCCTGGGCTGCAGAATATACCTCGAAGTCAAAAGTCAACGCAGAAGTAAAACTCATATCACCTGCACAAAGGCGAAGAATGCGCCAGGGCAATTCCAGCTTTTCTACCAATGTTTGCACGTAGTTGACCATTTGGTCAAGTGTTTCGTATGATTTGTCAGGATGTTGAATTTGTACAATCTCCACTTTGTCGAATTGGTGCAAGCGATTCAAACCACGAACATCTTTGCCGTACGAGCCTGCTTCGCGACGGAAACAAGCCGAATAAGCCGTATTTTTAATTGGCAATTCGTTTTCGCTTAGAATAACATCACGATAGATATTGGTTACCGGAACTTCGGCCGTTGGAATTAAATACAAATCGTCCACTGTGCAATGGTACATTTGTCCTTCTTTGTCAGGTAATTGTCCGGTTCCATAACCTGAAGCAGCGTTTACTACATAAGGCGGTTGAACTTCCAGGTAACCAGCTTGGGTGGCATTGTCCAAAAAGAAATTGATCAATGCACGTTGCAAACGAGCGCCTTTTCCTTTGTAAACCGGAAATCCTGCACCCGATATTTTTACACCCAGTTCAAAATCGATCAAATCGTATTTTTTTGCCAGATCCCAGTGTGGAACGGCATCAGCAGGTAGGTTTGGCATTTCACCACCGGTACGTTCTACTAAATTATCTTCGGCATGTTTCCCTGCTGGAACACTTTCGTGTGGTAAATTTGGAATTTGAACCAATAATTCATTTAGTTTTTGTTCGGCATCTGCTTGCTGGTCGCCAAGAGTCTTGATAGTTTCTTTCAATTCTACCGTTTTTTCTTTGGCTTGGGTAGCCTCATCTTGTTTGCCTTGTTTCATTAGCAAACCGATCTCTTTTGATAAGCTATTTAGTTCGGCTGATGCAGTATCAACCTGAACCTGTGCTGCTTTGCGGGCATTATCTAATTCTATTACCTGGGCAATAATAGCAGTCCCGTCGAAATGTTTCTTTGCCAATCGGGCAATTACGTCTTCTGAATTTTCGGTGATATATTTGAGTGTGAGCATAGTTTCTATTTACAATTGCATTTATAAGATGAGGATAATCTATCTTTATTCTTGGCTCTTTGTCCTGGTGTCTAAAAAAAGAAATCTCCCGCAATTTTACACGGATGTAAAACAACAGGAGATTTATGTGTGATGCGTATCGACTTGAGCTTAGTTAGCTACTGCGATAGGTTTTACAGAAACAAATGACTTGTTGTCTTTCTTTTTTCTGAATTCTACGATTCCATCAACTAGTGCAAACAAAGTGTGGTCTTTTCCCATGCCAATGTTTTCACCGATGTGGTGTACTGTTCCGCGTTGACGAACTATGATGTTACCTGCTTTAGCAAATTGACCACCGTAAATTTTAACGCCAAGTCGTTTGCTTTCCGATTCACGACCGTTTCTTGAGCTACCCGCCCCTTTTTTATGTGCCATTTTCTTCTATTTTTTTCGGTTAAGCTACAATTTCTTTGATAAATAATTCAGTGAAATTTTGACGGTGACCGTTACGTTTGCGGTATCCTTTGCGACGTTTTTTGTGGAAAACGATCACTTTTTCGCCACGAACATGTGATAATACTTCACAAACAACTTTTGCACCGGCAACAACTGGAGCACCAACTGTTACAGCACCTTCATTGTCAATCAATAACACTTTGTCAAACTCTACCTGAGAACCTCTTTCAGCCTCTTCCATGCGATGGATATACAGTCTTTTTCCGGCTTCCACCTTAAACTGTTGTCCCAAAATTTCTACGATTGCGTACATTTTTTTAACGACTTTTCTGATTATATCGGGAAGGTGAGTTGCCGTTGGCATTGCTTCTTATTTACCTTATCCGAAAAGAGCTGCAAAAATACAACATTATTTTTTAATCTGCAAGGGCTTAGTCGCTTTTTTATTTTGATCTGGCAAACCAAACACAGATTACTTTTGATAGTCAGATTTAGTGATTTCTTTTATGCCGTTAATATAGGGTGTTGGGTGAAAATCAAATCTTTTTTCGAACTTACTGCTGTTGAAATCATAGTCCCTGTCATACTGATACAGCATTTCAACCAGTTCTTTCAGAATAGGTACAAACAAACCTAGTATTCTTACCAAAAACTTAGGTACGACTTGTTTTTTCGGTTTAATACCCAATTCTTTAGCGATTGTTTCTATCCATTCCTTTCCCGTAAACGGATTTGATGCGGTTGGCAAGTGCCAAACTTGGTTGTACGCATCGGCTGTATTACCCAACAATGCAGTGGCTTTCGCAGCATCAGGCGTATAGGTAAATGAGTGTTTGTAATTCAGAGACATCATCCAGTTTGCTGCTTTTCCGGTCGACAATGGTTTGAAAACTGTTTCAGTCAACATACTGCTGTTCTTAATACCGGGTCCGTAGAAATCAGCAGATCGGGCAATCAGGGCAGTCAACTCTCCTTTAGCAATTTCATTCAGAATCATATTTGCAATTTCAGTACGCACTTTGCCTTTCTCACTCGATGGCTTAACCGGAGTTTCTTCAGTCATTCCATTCAGATAATCAGTATTGTACATGTAGATGTTGTCGAAAAAGACTAATTTCGCATTACTTTTTTTACACGCTGAAATGACATTACTCATTATTTTAGGCCAACTTTTTTTCCATGCATTGGCATTGTATTGAATTCCAACAGTCAGATAAACCACAGAAGAACCTTCAACAGCCTTTCGAACATCAGCTGGATTCAACAAATCGGCTGACAGAAGTTGATCTGTACTATTCACCTTTTGAGGGTTTCTACTTACAAGTCTGATTTCACTTGTGTATTCTTTCAGAGATTTAGCTAACTCAATTCCAATTGCACCGCCTGAACCTAGTATTGTCTGCATAGTATAAATAGCTTTTTTTGTTAATATTGAGTGCTTTGTAAAACGCGTTTATCAAAAACACAAAAGTTGAGGATTTTTTTGAGAGATTTAATCAACCGATTTTTACAGATGTCATAGTTAATGCGCCCATCACTGCTTTGTCGTTGAAAAATGAAACACGTTCATCCTCATTTTTCAATGCCAGTGTGTAAAGTAATGGTAGATAATGGTCGGGGGATGGTATGGCCATTTGAACTTCTTTTCCAAGCAAAGTGTAATCAATTAATTCTTTATGTTTATTTTCCAAGATTAATCTTTTGATTATATCATTAGCCTCAATGACCCAATCATATCCGTATTCTTCGTCGTCAGATTTATCCCAGGCAACTTTACGTAAGTTATGCACGATATTGCCACTACCAATTATCAATACGCCTTTATCTCTGAGCGAAGTCAACTCCCCGGCCAGTTCATAATGTTCTTTGGGGGATTTGCTGTAATCCAAACTTATTTGGATAGTTGGAATATCTGCTTTCGGGTACATGTGGCGAATTACGCTCCATGCACCATGATCCAATCCCCATTTTTCATCTGCGCGAATCGTAGCACTTATATTTGATTGAATAATTTCCTTCGCTAAATCAGGATTTCCAGGTGCGGGGTATTGAATTTCATATAATTCGCGGGGAAATCCACCGAAATCGTGAATTGTCGGAGGATTTTGCATGGTTGTAACTTGCGTCCCATGCGTTTCCCAGTGTGCTGAAACACAAATTATTGCTTGAGGTCTTGGAAGTGATTCTCCAAGATTCCGCCATGTTTGTACAAATTCATTTTCCTCAATGGCATACATCGGACTTCCATGACCGACAAACAGCACGGGCATGCGTTGAATCAAATCATTCATATTTCTACTGAATTAAAATTGGTACCACATATCCGACTAATAAATACGGTGTTATTTTGCGATAATCAGCGTAATTGTGGGGATAGATCCGGTTAGTGAGCTTTGATCCGTAAAAGTAACTTATTATTGTTTTACATTTGCTTTTCACTCAGTTTTTTTAGTTTTGAAAGGCCGTTATCCCAATCTTTTCCCATGCTTTTTTCCATGTCCATAAAGACAATCATAATATTCATTGGATAAGGCATGGTTCCGGTCATTCCCCAGGTTGTTTTGATCCCGGTATTTTGAGGTACTAACTTGATATATGCTTTACCATGGCTTTTTTGAGGTTTGTAGAAATTGAGTTCTGTCTCAAAAAGAGTAGGTTTATTAATTACAGCAATGGTCTGACTTCCTGAACCGACAATATCACTTTCCCAACTTTGCATGGCTCCAACTGTTCCATCCTCGCCGGTTAATTTCTTTTTCATTATTGGGTCATGGTCGTTCCATGGACTCCATTTATCTAAGGCAGATAAACTGTTTACATTTTTCCATACACTGTCTATGGGTGCGTTGATAACAATTGATTTTTCATATTTAAATTCATTGGGAGCTAATAACGCAACAATAAGTGTTAATCCAACGGTTGTTCCCAATACGATTCCGATGTATTTAAGTGCTTTCATATTAATACGGGTTTGAATTATTAATGCCGGAGTAGTTGTGAAATATAGCTATTCCATTTTTTTTGATTAATAACACATATAAATGTCAAATTGTTGAACTAATAATTTTCTTTTTATGCAACATTTTTCAATCAAAATACTTTTAAAATAGAATTCAAAAGTGTACTTTGTTGATTGCTATGTTCTATTCTTTGCTTTTTACATAATTGCCTGGACAGAAATGGTTGGATCATTTATGAACTATTAAATTTAGATGTTGTTTGAAACTCTTTGGTAGACAAGAAACCTTTGAACCGAGCATTTAAACAGGCGTTTAAACCAAAGACCATGTTCATTGCGATTTCTCCTGATAAACCGGGACAAGCTATGCGACAACTATCTAAAAAATAAAAATGAACGCATGAAAATTGAAGTGTATTTTACTGCTTTAACAAAGCGTATTTCTCTTTCTTTGTAGCTAGAATACAAACGTTTGCACCTGCTCTTTGGGTTGTATTTTCCTTCAGCTTTTTTATTGTACTTTATTTTTGTAATTTTGTAGAGAATTTTTTATTTGCTTAGACTATGAAAATACAATTCAATATACACTATAAAACTCAATGGGGACAGTCTATGTACCTGTTGATTTATAAATCGTCTGAGCAATCAGGTAACATTCCTGCCGAAGGTTTTGTAATGCAATGTAATGACAAAGCAGAGTGGAATATTGAAATAACAATAGATACTGTAGCTTCATTGTCATATCAATATGCTATTCTTAATGCCAATAAATCATTTGATTATGAGTATGGTGGAGTTCGTAATGTTCAGTTTGAAATAGTAAAGGAATCAGTTTCTATTTATGATAACTGGCGTGCATCATATGGTGATAGCCCATTTGCAACGGCTGCTTTTTCCGATTGTTTTTTTAAACGTTCTAAACCGAAAGTTATCAATCAAGACTCTAATGGAAATTTAGTGCTTCGGATTAATTGTCCGCAAATGGAGCCAAACCGCCATTTTGCGGTGGTTGGAAATCAGGAAGCGTTAGGTAATTGGGATGTAGCACATAAAGTCCGGTTAGATGAATCACAGTTTCCGGTTTGGAGCATTGCACTTGATGTTGATAAAATTACTTTCCCACTTGAATATAAATACTTGATTGTAGATACAGAGTCAGATGAAGTGCTGGCTTGGGGTGGGGGACCGAATCGTTTGGTTCCGGCAGCAAATAAACAAGCACTCACAGTGGTGACTGATGAGCATTTTATCCGTACCATACCTTCATGGAAAGGTACTGGTGTGGCTATTCCTGTATTTTCACTTCGTAGCGAAGAGGGCTTTGGAATTGGTGAATTCAACGATTTAAAGAAAATGGTGGATTGGGCAAAGAAAACCGGTCAACGGGTCATTCAAACTCTGCCAATAAACG
>DATFAW010000302.1:0-4155 GCA_035254165.1 Paludibacter sp. | reverse complement strand
ATTAGCATCCGGCCGGGTTACTCGTTCCATAGCCGAATAAATCGTCGGATCGCTTACATTCTCTGCTTCCAGAAGCGAATTGTCTACAAATCGGAAAAAAACGCCTGCCGACAAACCCATAGAAAGCGACCAATCCCTTTCGTTTGAAATACGATAAGCATAAGTCAGCATTGGGTTGATGGCTTGCGTAGCTCCTATCCTATCACTTACCAAAGAAATTCCAAAAGCGGAGTGCAAACTATGAAAATATTCCGAAACCTGCACGTTAAATACAGTGGGCGATCCATCAACTCCGACCCATTGCTTGCGCACATTGCTGAAAAGATAAATGTAATCGGTTCTGGCTATGGATGCCGGATTGTAATTAGCCCGGTTGTACCAATGCGTTGCCATGCTAATATCGGCCTGCGCAATGACTTTACTACCAATGACTACATAAACGACTATGAAAAGACATGTAATTTTTCGTTTCATAAGCCGTTTATTTTTTCAGCGTAACATACCCTTTTCTGGTCTGAACCACATGGTACTTATCGGTATAATTAATCAAATAAAAATACGTATCGTTATCCATTCTTTTTCCTTTATACGTCCCATCCCAGCCTGAAGTTCCTTTATATAGAGCAGTTCCATAGCGGTCAAAAACCTGCAGGTCATATCCTGCCATAAAGAGATCATTCACCCCATCACCGTTTGGAGAAAAAACATTCGGAATAAACGGGGTAACATCAACTTTTTTGGAGACTGTGTTGGTACAACCAATCGCATTCTCCGCCGTTAATTTAATGGTAAATTCGGTTATAGAACCATTTATCGTGTAAGCGTGCGTAGCTGCGGGGTGGCTGTCGGTTGTCCCATCTCCAAAATTCCACAGGTAAGTAACTCCATTCTCCGGGGTGATTTCAGTTATTACCGAATTATGTCGGTTGTCTATCATGTTAGTCGAGAGTTTAAAGTCACAATTTGGAATAGCATTCACAATGACCGTTGTAGCTGAGGTGGCAGTTTGCCCAAGTGCGTCGGTAACTGTCACGCTATAAACCCCATTCATTGCCGTCGTGCAATTCAAAAGTGCGGGATTTTGATCGGTTGATGTAAACCCGTTTGGACCATTCCACGAATAACTATATGGAGAGGCTCCGGCTGTTGGAGTTGCAATGAGGTTTAGTGTCGACCCTTCGCACACAGGGCTATTGTTTAAAGAGGCAATTAATACCGGATCGGTGTGAAGCGTGCTTAACAGGATGTCATCAATATAATAATCATTTCCATTTATTAGCGAGTACTTGTTCTGTAATCCGGCAATTACATCATTTGTAGTATGAGTTGACGATAAGGGAACCGGCAGATCCAGGTTATATTGTGTCCAAACCCCTTCTCTATCAAGCAAAGGTCCCGCAAAAGTCCTGGTAGTATTAATTGTTGAATTAATCACCTCCATAGAAAATTGTGAACTTCTGGCCACAACGTAAATCCAAAATGAGAAACGATAACGAAATCCAGTCTTCAAAGTTACTGGACGCTTATATAAATAATTTATCGTAGAGCCGGCATTTACTACCATTACAGCACCATTTGCATCCCCTGTATGATCTGCCGTATAATATGGCCGGGAACCGGCAGGTGTGTAAGAAGTAGGGCTCGTTGAAGTCCAAAAGTAAGATGGAGGGTTTGCATCCGCAATATGCCGGGGATCTATCACTGCATAATAATTATCTTGAATCTCTTTTTCATTACTTGAGCCACTGGCATTAGCAAAAACATAGCTTCCGCCAGGCATGTAAGGAGTTGAAACACGGATGGTATGCTGTCCGAAACTCTCATAGAAAATTGTATCTCCGTAGGTTGTTTGTCCATGCAGCGACGAAAGAGACAACAAGAAAAATACAGATAAAACAAATTTTATTGTTCTGTTTGGCATATTTCTTTCATAAATACTTGTGGTAATTCCATGACGCTAACCTTGGCTATTATTCTCAAGCCTATAACACGACAGTAATACTAGGTTTAAGGATGTCAGATAAGATGTCAGGGAGTTCGTTTATGTTCGAATTGCAGGACACAAAATTGACTGATAACGCAGCAAAGATAGCACATAAAATTTTATAATCAAGCAATTAGGATCCTATTCTGTAAACTTGGGGTTGAAAAGTAAAATGCCGATATTGAGTCCAAAGCTCCATTTTTCTTTATTGTAATTGGCGAAGAAACCTGCCGAAGCCAGTTTGAAATTATAAACAAGGGAGCTTTCAGCCATAAACTGCGACGAATAAAAAGGTTTTGAATAGTAAGCCGAATTATCACTTGCAGCTTTAATTGTTTTATAAGGCACAAACCAATAGAATTCGGTTCGCAGATGCAGTTGGTCGGTGAAATTGTATATGGGCTTTAGTCCTATAGCGGCAAACTGATTGGCACTAAATGCTTCATTGAAAACAGTACGGGTATAAGGCGTAGGTTGGAAGGCAGGAGCCTGAATAATTGTAGATGTGTAATTTTGCAACAGCCTTCGAGTGGAATATGCCAATTCTACATACGTTCCCAATGTAAGCCACCTCGAAATAGAGGAATAACGATCATACTTAGTACGATATTGCATCCAGGTATCTTTTTTATTTGTTGCATTTGCAGTCGAATTATTTGCCGGGTTAAAGTGTTCATTCCCATCAAAAAGCTGGACTGATGTAGAATAACTTAACCCTTTAGTCGGATACATTCGGTCGTTCAGTGTATAACTTTCAATCCGGCTAAATATATTCCCCAACGAAAATGTGCTTTGATCATTTCCGATAGTTGAACTCAGCAGGCTGTTGTTCTGATTGTAATTGTCGGTTAAAGATCCATAACCGGCACCAAACTCTAATCGGCCTTTCCTGGCAACAGGAAATCCAACACATACTTTTCCATACACCTCATTTTGAGTGAAATTTGCCATCTGATTAACCAGATAGAACAATCTGTTACCGGCGAAATAATCAAATTTATGAAGCACAAAACCCAGCTTGAGATACCAATTATTATTCGAAGGCATTTCTACGCGAAGACCCAGCCCTAAACCGTTGTACATTTTACCAAACTGAGCGTCGATATAAGCCGTTTGTGCATAGTTGGTGAGGTTCTGGTAGGTCAATCCAAGATAAGCCTGATTAGATATGGAAGAAGAGATATTTCCACCTAGCATGATTCTCAGTTGATCCTCGGTTTTTACTTTGAGGTTTAAATCGAATAAACCAGTTGCTGAATCGAAAACAGCATGTGGTATAACCTCCGAAATTGCCTCATCCGAAATAAGCTTGAAATAAGACTGCTTAAATTCTTTCAGGTCAAAAATGTTGTCGTTGTTGTGAAAAGTTCGTTTTACATATTGCTTTTGCAGGCTATCAACGCCTTCCACATCAATATGCTGAAATCTTAACTCGGGAAACTTATTCAGGAAATCTTTTCTCCGTTGAGCAATTTCTTCCCCTGTAACTCTTCTGTGTACACGTGCTTTAATTTCATCCATATGTTTCATTGTCGAATCATAACCCAACTTGACTAATTCATCCACTTTTGTAAAATCAAACAAATTAATTCTTTCTAAATCAAATCGGAGTAATAACCCATTGCACGACTGAAGCGAGTAGTCTGTTCGAGTAATAATCATATCCTGAAGTTGGGTGATAATATCATCTTCATCAGTCTTTTTATTGTTTTGAGCAACCACACTGCCCAACGTAAAATCGGGCTTAAAATCATCTCGCATTACATCTACCGGGAAATTGTTGTAAATGCCGCCATCAAATAAAAGTTGTTTGTCAATGTATATCGGTTTGAAAACAAAAGGGAAAGTCAGGGAAGCCCGGATGGCATCACCTAAGTCGGCGCGACGAAAGACTACTGCCTTTTTATTGTAAATGTCCGAAGCAACACATCGAAATGGTATAAAAAGTTGGTCGAAATTACTTCCAATAGCTGCATTTGCCCGGGCAAACAACTGTGTAAATGCATAATTCATTTGTCCGGGAGGAACAATGTTGGATGGGAATATCTTAGTTTTATAATTCTTAGTTTTGGTTTTATAAGCCTGAATCCGTAAGTTCATAATGCTGGGTTTTGGATTGGCACTACGATAAAAATACATGTTCTCGGGCTCCACTTCTCCGCTTAACCAAT
>DATFAW010000301.1:0-19794 GCA_035254165.1 Paludibacter sp. | reverse complement strand
AACATATCCATTTTTCATTCATGTTATGCGTGACTGCAATTTGCATTCTGTTTGCATCTTGTAAAAGTGAGGAAATCGGTTCACCGGTAATTACAAGCGTAAGAATGTATAATGCATCACCATTGGATACTCTTATGAGTGTTGGTAATGCTAATACTGATACTATTTGGTCAGGAAGGACTGGTAAATATGTGGTTATTATTGGTCACAACCTTCAAAATGCGCTTAGTATAAAATTTGATGGTGTAGCTGCTACGTTCAATAATTCTTTATTTGCTCCGAACAACGTTGTGGTGCCAATACCTGACATCGTATTTTCTACAATTGATACGACCAAACTATATAAATTAGAGTATCTGACATCTACTGGCTCCACTACCTTTTCGTTTAAATTAGGACCTGCAGCACCCAAAATTAGTGCTATATCCGACGTATTTGCCAATCCGGGTGATTCGGTTTATATTTACGGTACAAACCTGGTCTTGGTTCAAAATTTTTCATATGGAGGAGTTCCAATCACTTCGTATAAATCCAATCTTTACGGAACTGCCCTTGGGTTTATAATGCCAAACCCTGCACCTACGTCAGGGGAGGTATCTTTAACAACGAAGACTGGGTCAAGTAATCTTAAAATACTTGCATTGCCAACCATTACTTCCATTTCTAACGAAAATCCATCTGCCGGAGATTCGGTTTATGTGTACGGTACATACCTTAAAGGGATTCAGTCCTTTACATTTGCCGGAACAAGTATCACTTCTTTTGTTTCATCAGCCAATGGAAGTTCTGTAAGATTTAAAGTACCGGCATTAACAACGCAAAGCGGTCCGGTATCTATTACAACAGCGTTTGGCTCAACTAGCACTATCTATAATGTTAATACACAAACATATCAACAAGACGGTGTTATAATGAATTTTGAAGGTGGTTGGAGTTTTAATGGTATGGAAGGCTGGTGGGGAGCAGCTGGTGGCGCTGTTAATAAATCCGCTAACGATCCTTTCGGCTGGCTTACCAAAACAACTGCTTTTGATGGAGCATTAGGCACAAACAATACGTTGTTCCCATTTTTAAATCAAGGCATTATGAATGCAGGTGACGGAAATAGTTGGGGTGGGACTGGTACTAATCTCAAAGCAAACCAATGGATGCCTACGGCAAATCTCTCGGATCCTGTTGATAACTGGGCTGTTAAATTAGAAATAAGTATTCCTGCTGCAAAAGCTTGGAATGGTATTTCCCTTTGTTTTGAAACATACGTTGGTGGCTATGTATATAGGTATGAGCCATGGCAAGTATCCACATCGAGCACTGTAGCATATTCTACCAAAGGCTGGGTAACATTGACTATTCCATTTTCTTCGTTCCGTGCTAAAGATGCAAAATTAGGTGTTGGAATGGGTGCTTCGATTTCGACACTGAAAGATTTAGTGGGTCCTACTGCTAATACCGGTTTTCGTATTTACTGTATGAATTTTGGTACAGGCAAATCAGCAACAGGCTTTTATGGAGCTTTTGACAATATTAGAATCGTAAAAATAAAATAAAATAATAGAAATGGAAAAACTTGTGGGTGTTCTACAAAAGCTGGAGCATTCCACAAGTTTTAAATCCAACAATAATATTTTTTATAAATAAAATAAACAAATAAAATGAAACGAAATAATTTTCTTACAATTTTAGTGTTGCTTATTGCAGGCTTTGTAGTTGTTTCATGTAATACTACTACACAGGAACCACAACTTACGCTTGCTAATATGACCAAGGACCTACCGTCGGAAGGTGGAACACTAGCACTGTCGTTTACATGCAATGGTGCATGGAGTGTTGATACAACAGGTTTTAAATGGCTGAAATTAAGCCAGGTATCAGGTGCTGCCGGCGATGCAACTATCAATTTAACCGCAACTGCTAATTCAGCCGGTATAAGCCGTTCAGTGCTTTTAAATATTATCTCTGAGAATGGTCAATCCAGACGGGTGACAGCTCATCAAGCTCCGATAATATTTCCATCGTACAATACGTCTCCTGTTGCACCCAATGCTACAGGCATGGGAAGTACTGCTGCGCAGATAGCGGCCAATATTAAATTGGGAATAAATATTGGCAATACGATGGAAGCGCCTGGTGGGGAAACCGGTTGGGGCAATCCTGTCATTACACAGCAATTGATAGATGGTTATAAGAAGGCTGGCTTTACAGCAATTCGGATACCTTGCAGGTGGGATGGAACTTACTATCACAGCACAGAAAAAAAGTGGCATTACAACGAGGCCACTCATCTAATTAATACGAAAACGGAACAAATAGATCCGGCTTGGATTGCAAGAGTAAAAGAAGTGGTTCAATATTGCATGAACGACGGGTTGTATGCTTATGTAGAAATCCACGAAGGATGGCTTGATTGCAATGCCACAGGAGCTCGTTTGGATACGATAAAAGCTAAGCAAAAAGCTTTGTGGGAACAGATCGCTACTGAATTTAGAGATTATGATGAACACCTGATGTTTGGTAGCGCCAACGAACCTTATGGTTACCCGGAACCTTTTTCCTTTACCTTACCCACTGTTACCAATTTATATGACTTCCATCAAATATTCATCAATGCTGTGCGTTCCACGGGTGGTAAAAACGCATATCGAACTTTGATTGTTCAGGCGCCGATCACTTCCGGCGATTTGGCTGATTATTATCAACCCAACGGCGTGCCCGGACTTCCTGTTGACAATATGCCTAATAGATTGATGATGGAATTCCACAATTACGGCCCTTATCCATTCTGTTTGGATTCGGATCCTACAACGGCTTTTTTCTACTGGGGGAAGAATTATCATTCCACTACCGACCTTACACACAATGCAACCTGGGGCGAAGAATCTTCTGTAGATCCCGTATTTGTACGGTTGAAAGCAGAATTTGTGGATAAAGGCATTCCTATGGTTATGGGTGAGTATGGAGCATTTCCGCCTAATGGTAGTTTAACGGGAGATAATTTGACGCTTAGTAAAGCTTCCCGTGGCCATTGGTACAGTTACGTTACTCACGTAGCGCTAAAGAGCGGTGCTTTACCATTTGTTTGGGATACCGGAGAAATTCTTGACAGAACTACGGGGGCTGTCAAGAATCAGCAAGTGCTGGATTCATTACGGTACGCCGCATCTTATTGATCTGCATTTAATTGTTGCAATCATTGCCGTAAGAAGCCGATATGAAGGTAGTTTCAGAAAAAAAACTATTTGATAGAATAAATGAATCCAAAAAGCCAAGTAAGTGGAAGGTTAATACACTTACTTGGTTTCCAAATTCAATTACTAATTTACCGAAAATAAACTTCGTAAAAATACGACTTTTTGAGGCTTATTCTTTATGTTAAGTGTGGTTGATGCACAAGACATTTCGGTTTTTGACTTCGATGTGATAAATCCTACTTTCGACTGCTCCTACTTCACTCTTGAAGTGGGAGTTTTGTATAATAAGAGTTATTGTCCTACAAAGTTCCGGATTTATTGTTGAGAGTTTCGTCCGGTATTTGATAGAAACGATATTATCAAACATGGTACAGCAAAAGGGTGGTGAGTTTCGGCCCTGACAAATCGGCATTTCTCCTGTCGAATTGATAGGGAGAGATGCTGATTCAGGGTGAAACGGTGCGTTATCGCAGTTATTCAGTGCGATAACGCGGTAAATCGGTGCTGCATCGCACCTGATTGGTTAAACATCGCAGTGGATTGGTGCGATAACGCGGTAAATCGGTGCTGCATCGCACCTGATTGGTTAAACATCGCAGTGAATTGGTGCGATAACGCAGTAAATCGGTGCGCGAACGCAATGAATTGGTGCGTAAGCATACTGACATGGTGCGGTGATGGTTCATTCTCTTATGTAACTAGTTTTATTCATTAACCGCTGTCAGGGTTTTCGACTGTGATAAAGAATTAATTACACTTATTCAACTCTCAATTCGCGAAATTGTAAAAACTCGACTCCTGATTCGCTTAGATAACATTTCAGCAGTATTTATGATACATAAAGACCATTGATTTAGGAATTAATTTCGTTCTTTTGTAGAAGAATTTGGACTAAAGTTTGAATGCTATTTAGCGATCAGACAATTTTCTTCCTTTTTTATTGGAAACCTAAAGATTTAATACAAAAAAACAACAAAAACACAAATGAAAAGATCTGTATCTGTTGTGCTATTTTTTTTAATAACTATAACTACCTGGGCGCAACAATATCCTTTCCAGAATCCCAAATTAAATGCAGAAGATAGGGCGAAAGATTTAATCTCAAGATTAACACTGAAAGAAAAATCTGCACTCATGTGCGATGAGTCGGAAGCAATCCCGCGTTTGGGGATTAAAAAATTCAACTGGTGGAGCGAAGCTTTGCATGGCATAAGATATGGAACCAATGTCACTGTCCTTCCTCAATCTATTGGAATGGCTGCATCTTTTGACGACAAATTGGTTTTTGACGCCTTTACCGCAATTTCCGATGAATTCAGAGCCAAATACCATGACGCACGTAGAAAAGGGCTGGAAAACAGCAAATTTATGAGCTTGTCTGTTTGGACACCAAACATAAACATATTCCGGGATCCCCGTTGGGGACGCGGCCAGGAGACGTACGGAGAGGATCCCTACCTGACCACCCGCATTGGAATTTCTGTAGTAAATGGACTTCAGGGTCCTTCCGATTCAAGGTACAAAAAACTATTGGCATGTGCCAAACATTTCGCCGTACACTCCGGTCCTGAGTGGAGTAGGCATTCGCTGAACCTGAACAACGTCAACCCGCGTGATTTGTGGGAAACTTACTTGCCAGCATTCAAAGCGTTGGTTCAACAGGCCGATGTGCGCGAAGTGATGTGTGCCTACCAGCGTTTGGACGATGAGCCTTGCTGTGGGAGTAACCGTTTGCTTCAGAAAATCCTTCGCAACGACTGGGGTTTTAAACACCTTGTTGTTTCCGATTGTGGCGCTATTGCCGATTTTTACAGCAGTCACAAAGTTTCGTCAGATGATGTTCATGCAGCCGCAAAAGCAGTTCTGTCCGGTACCGATGTAGAGTGTGGCTGGGGGTATGCTTTCAATAAATTGCCAAAAGCTGTTGACAAAGGGTTGATTGATGAAAAGGAGATAGATGTACGTTTGGCAAGGGTTTTAGAAGGGCGTTTCGACTTAGGGGAAATGGACAATGATTCTTTGGTGCCGTGGTCAAAAATCCCTATGTCAGTCGTAAATTCAAAAGAGCATCAGGCGCTGGCACTAAGAATGGCGCAGGAGTCGATGACACTGCTCCAAAATAAAAACAACATCCTGCCATTATCAAAATCAGCAAGAAAAATTGCTGTAGTAGGCCCAAATGCAGATGATGAACCCATGTTGTTGGGCAATTACAACGGTTTCCCATCAAGTATCACCACTATTTTAGAGGGTGTTAAAACGAAACTCCCTGCTGATAAAGTGATTTTCGATAAAGGTTGCGACCTGATCGAAGACATGATTACCCAAAGCCTTTTCGAGAACTGCTCTTTTGAGAGGAAAACTGGGGTGAAGGCCACCTATTGGAATAACAAAGAGTTTAAAGGCGAGGCTGTTACTTCCGAGCAAATTGTTAATCCGCTGCAATTGACGACTGCGGGTCAGAACCAATTTAGCCGGGGGGTCAATCTCAGAAATTTCTCGGGAAAATATCAAACAGTATATCAGGCTGACAAATCTGAGGAATTAGTAGTAAGACTGGAGTTTGCCGGAAAATGCCATGTGATTGTAAATAACGACACCCTGTTTAACAAAGAAGTGTGGCAAATTGCACCAATAAGACTTCCGTTTAAGGTAGAAAAAGGGAAAGAATATAAGATTGAGGTAGGATATTCGGCTATTTACAAAGACATGGACGCCAGCCTGAAATTGAATATCGGCAAGGAAATTCCGGTAGATTATACAGCATTGATTCAAAAACTGAAAGGAATAGACGAAGTCATTTTTGTAGGAGGTATTTCACCAAAATTAGAAGGAGAAGAAATGCCGGTTGAATTCCATGGCTTTAAAGGTGGCGACCGTACTAATATCGAACTTCCCGAATCGCAGCGCAAGTGCCTGCAAGCGTTGAAAAAAGCGGGCAAAAAGGTTGTGTTTGTAAACTGCTCGGGGGCTGCCATGGCATTGTCTCCCGAAACCGAAAGTTGCGATGCCATTCTTCAGGCTTGGTATGGCGGTCAATCGGGAGGGCAGGCCGTGGCTGATGTACTTTTCGGCGATTACAACCCATCGGGAAAACTGCCTGTCACCTTCTACCGGAATTCTGAAAAGCTTGGCGATATTGAAGATTATTCAATGAAAGGAAGAACCTACCGGTTTACTGACGATGCGCTGTTTCCTTTTGGATATGGATTAAGTTACACGACTTTCAAAATAGGAGAGGCCAGGTTAAATAAAACAACTATTGCGGCTAACGAAACCGTTCGGTTGACCGTACCGGTAACCAATGCCGGAAAGCGAGATGGCGTAGAGGTGGTGCAGGTTTATATTCGGAAAGTGAATGATATAGAAGGCCCGTTAAAAACATTGCGGGGATACCAACGGGTAGAAATCCCAGCCGGTAATACCCGTCAGGTGAATATTGACCTGAATCCTTCTTCATTTGAATTTTTCGATTGGAGCCAGCGTAAAATGATGGTGACTCCCGGCGAATATGAGGTTTATTATGGAAAGAGTTCTGATAACAAGAGATTGAAAATGTTGAGAATAACAGTCAGATAATCAATTCTGACAAAAGAATTATAAACCGCAATCTAAAATTTAAGATATGGACAGGTTATTTAAAAAGAAACGCGTGGATAATCCGAAACGGTTGATAAAGATCGCGGCTTTCCTATTGGCAGCCTTGTTTTCAATAAACGCCCCGGCACAGGATAATGGGGCGGCGAAGTCGTATAAATTGAAAACGATTCCATTTGCGCTAAAGTCGTACAATGATCCGCAAAAAGTGGAGATGAAGGGGGATTCGATAATAAAGATCACGGCAAACGGCGAAACAAACCTTTTTAACAATCCTGATGGTTGGTCTAATGTGCAAAACGCCCCGATGCTGTTGTTTCACCCGGATAGTAGCAACTTTGTGTTCAGCGCAAAAGTAAGCGGTACGTTAAAGCAGGTATATGATGTAGCCGCATTAGTAGTATATCAGGATAAAGATCTGTGGGCAAAGCTTTGTTATGAAAATTCCGCGGGATCAGAAGCTACAGTCGTCTCGGTGATTACAAGAAAATATTCCGATGATTGCAATTCGATAACTGTAAGTGGCGGATTTGTCTATCTGGCGTTGGCCAAAAGAGGTAACGAATACTCATTTCATTGTTCAAAAGACAATAAAAACTGGGAGTTGATAAGGCATTTCAGACTGGATACGGCAGATGATAAACTGATGATCGGATTTGCGGTACACGCTTATATGAAAAATAGTTTTTCTGCTGAATTTTCCGAGATTAAATATTCGAGAGTCTCAACAAACAACATGAGATATTTAAGGTGATATAATAACAACGGGTAAATCTTGTAAATGAAGAATTTCAAAGCAAATATTGCTAAAAGAATATTGACGATTCTCGTTTTTACGATTTGGGCGGATGCTGTCTTAAGCCAAACGGCTATGATAAACATTCAGTCGAGAAACGCCACGAGCCTGAATGGCAACTGGAACGTGATTCTTGATCCGCTGGGCACCGGTGAATGGCGGGAGGTGTGGTTAGAGAAAAAGCCTAAATTGAAAACCGATTTTTTCGAGTATTCCTTTGAAGGCGGCCCGCAATTAAAAGTACCCAGTGACTTTAACTCCCAGATGTGCGAACTGACCTATCTGGAGGGAACTGTCTGGTATAAAAAAGAATTTCGCTATTCTGTAAATGCAGGCAAAAGGCTTTTCGTCCATTTCGGGGCAGTGAATTATTTAGCCGATGTCTATTTGAACGGTGAAAAAATTGGAGTACACGAAGGCGGCTTCACCCCGTTCCAATTCGAAATTACAAACAAAGTAAAAGAGGGGGCAAACTCCCTGATCGTAAAGGTTGACAACAAACGCTTGAAAAACGGGCTTCCCGGAATAGGGTACGATTGGTTCAACTATGGCGGCATAACCCGCGATGTAAATTTGGTTGAAACCGGTGCAACATACATCGAAGATTATCACATCCAACTTCAGAAAGGAAGCCAAAAAGAGGTTTGGGGATGGATAAAACTGAACGGGGAAGGCAAACAGCAACGCATTAAAGTCAGGATTCCGGAGCTTGGATTGAATTACTCCACCAAATCGGATAGTAGCGGTGTGGCAAAACTAAAATTTTCGTCGGTATTCAAACTTTGGTCGCCCGATAGCCCCAAGCTTTACAAAGTGCTTGTGGAATGCGAGACAGACACCGTTGAAGATGAGATCGGATTCAGAAGTATTGAAGTAAGGGGCAATAAAATTGTATTGAACGGCAAACCGATTTTTCTTAAGGGAGTGAATATCCATGAGGAAAACCCTTTTAAAAGAGCCAGGGCTTTTTCGCAGGACGATGCAGTGCTGTTGTTAGACAGGGCGAAAGAGCTCGGGTGCAACCTGGTCCGGCTGGCGCATTATCCGCACAACGAATGCATGGTGAAGCAAGCCGAGAAAATGGGACTGATGGTATGGAGCGAACTGCCCGTTTATCAGCATATTGAGTTTGCCGATACTGCTGTACCATTGAAGATGGCAACAATGCTGAAAGAAATGGTTCGAAGGGACAGGAATCGCTGTGCAGTAGTTGTCTGGAGCCTTTCGAACGAGACCTACACCGGGACGCCAAAACGAACCGAAGAGCTTATCAGCCTGACTGAAAAATGTAAGACACTGGATTCGACCCGCTTGATAGCGCACGTGATAAACAATCAGAGCTACAAGGATAATACGTTTAGCGTTTGGGATACGCTTTACAGATACTCCGACATTATTTCGCTGAATGAATACATTGGCTGGTACGTCCCTTGGCTGGGTAACCCGACAGAAGCAAAATGGGAATTGGTATATAAGGATAAACCCGTATTTATTTCAGAATTCGGAGGTGAAGCCCTCTACGGCAGTAAATACGGGCCAACCGATGAAGCCGCTTCCTGGACAGAAGAATACCAGGAGCAAATATATGCCGACCAGATAAAAATGTTTAAAACCATACCCAATTTAAGCGGGGTATGCCCGTGGCTTCTGTTCGATTACCGTTCGATGGGGCGCATGCACCCCTTTCAGAACGGGTACAACCGAAAAGGCCTGCTTTCGGAAAAAGGAGAGAAAAAAAAGGCATGGTACTTGATGCAGAAGTATTTCCATAATGCGAATAATAAATAATATGAAAACCGGATTCAAACTAATTTGCATTATTGGAAGTCTATTCTTTTTTAATTCACAGATGGCTTATTCTATTGGCGGCAATTTAAAAGATAGCCTGAAAAATGTTGCAAAAAAACCTTTAAGAATTTATCATACTAATCGCATCTTTTCAGAAAAGCCGGTGATAGATGGAAAATTGGACGATGATTGCTGGAAAACAGGCGAATGGTCGGGCAATTATACCCAATGGATACCGAATGAAGGTGCTCAACCGTCGCAGCCAACGTATATGAAAATTCTTTATGATGACAAGAATATTTATGTGGCTATCCGGGCTTTCGACAGCATACCGGGGAAAATATGCAGGAAAGCGGGAAGGCGCGATGAGTTTACGGGTGACATGGTAGGCATTGCCTTTGATAGTTATCACGATCGTCGTACCGGGTTTGAGTTTGACGTTTCTGCTGCCGGACAGAAGGTTGATTTAATGGTTACAAATCCATGTAATGTCGATATGAACTGGAATGCAGTATGGTATGCCAAAACTGCCAAAGAGGATTCAGCCTGGACTACTGAAATTGAAATCCCATTGAGCCAACTTCGTTACAGCAATGATTCTGTACAGGTTTGGGGGATTCATGCCTGGCGTTGGATTGATCGGTTTCAACAGGAAAGCGATTGGGAGTTGCAATCAAGTACTGGTCCGGGAATCTTGTATTTATTTGGAGAACTACACGGTATCAAAGGTTTGCCAAAATCCCGAAGAATCGAAATCATGCCATACATGTCAGGCAAGTTCAATACTTTTAAAGCGGAGCCGAATAATCTGTTTGCAGACAAAGGCCATAACTGGGCTGGAAACGTTGGTTTGGATGCGAAAATTGGGCTGGCAAGCAACTTTACAGTCGATCTGACTGTAAATCCCGACTTTGGACAAGTAGAGGCAGACCCATCTATGATGAATCTTACCGCTTTCGAAACTTTTTATGACGAGAAACGTCCTTTTTTCCTCGAAGGGAAAAATATTTTCAGTTTTGATTTCGATAATTCAAGCCTGTTTTATAGTCGGAGAATAGGACATTCACCCTCATTTTACCCTTCTCTAACTAATAACGAGTTTATGAAATATCCTGATAATACATCTATACTTGGAGCGGCAAAAGTGAGTGGTAAAACTGCTAAAGGACTTTCAATCGGGATACTGCAAAGCCTGACTGCCTCTGAAGATGCCCGGATCGATTCATTGGGAAAAAGGAAGAATCTGAATGTGGAGCCGCTGACAAATTATTCGGTAGTCAGGGTTCAGCAGGATTTTAAGCAGGGAAATACCGTACTTGGAGGAATATTCACTTCAACCAACCGGTTTATAAACACTCCACAACTGGAATTCATGAACAGGAATGCCTATACCGGAGGGATTGATTTTCTTCATCAATGGCATGATAAGGAATATTATTTAGATGCAAAATTGGTAGCAAGCAGCATAACCGGAAGCCGTGAAGCCATGGCCAACCTCCAGCAATCTTCGGCACGTTATTACCAGCGGGCGGACATACATTACGCTCAACTTGATACCAACAGTAACCGGTTATCCGGTTATGGCGGGGATGTTAAAATTGGGAAAGGAAGCAAAGGATTGTGGCGTTATTCTACTGAATTGATATGGCGTTCGCCGGGACTCGATCTCAATGACATGGGTTTTATGCAAATGGCTGATATCATCAAACAAAAAAACTCGGTTTATTACTTTGTAAATAAATCGGTTTCAATATTTCGCACCTATAATGTTTCATTGTCGGAAACGAACAATTGGGATTTTGGGCTAAACTATTTATCGTCCAATGCAAACCTAAGTGCATATCTCGAATTCTTAAATAAATGGGCTGTCAGTACCTCGCTCAGCTATACGACGCCATCGCTTGACCCCCGGATTTTACGCGGAGGTAATGCCATGTTGCTACCTAATGTTTGGTACCAAAGCCTGTATGCAAGGACTGATCCTTCAGCGAAAATTTGTTTCGAGCTAAACTCAGAACTATCAACTTCAGGTTGTGGCAGTGCCCGGTACTATTCCGTTCAACCCAGTATAAGGTTTACGCCGATAAATACGTTGAAACTTTCCACCAGTTTTAATTATTCGGGTAATAGAAATGACCTGCAATACATTACTACAACCAATAGCGATAATGGACAGAGATATATCCTAGGGAAAATCGATCAGCAAACATTAGGTATCACTTTTAGGGTAGACTATAACGTAACACCGGAACTATCCATCCAATATTACGGTAGCCCATTTGCAACGGTGGGGAAATACTCAGATTTAAAAAGGGTAACCGATCCAAAAGCAAGTAATTACTCGGATCGTTTTACGGGATTAGCTTCAACATTGAATAGCAGCAATACATACGAAGTCTCGGAGAATAACAATAATTATAACTTCTGGAATCCCGATTTTAATTTTAGCCAGTTTCGTTCCAACCTGGTTTTCAGGTGGGAATACCGCCCGGGATCACAGTTTTATCTTGTGTGGTCCCAAGATAGGACTGCATTTTCCCAACCCGGTAGTCATAACTTAAATGACAGTATGAGTGGAATTAAAGGAATATTCCCGAATAATATTCTTCTTGCTAAATTTAATTATTGGTTTTCAATATAATATCCAAGGATCTACTAGAACCTATATGAATTTAATCATACACAAAAACACAATGAGCAACCGATTACTACAAGTCGCTAAATTTCAGGATAAAGTCATGATTGCTATCATGAAAGAAAGAATTATTAGCCGTCAGTTCTTATTCGTATTTTTAGGTGTTTTCTTGTTTACAACCGGTTTGAAGGCGCAGGGAGAATCCATTCAAGTTGGAACGGCAACACGGCAAATGATTGTTTATGCACCAGCAGGCATTGAACAAAACAGACCCCTTGTAATTTCCATGCACGGGAGGGGTCAAACCATGACCGATCAAAAAAATCAGACGCAATTCCAGTCTGTAGCACAGACCAATAATTTTGTTCTTGTTTTTCCTCAATCAAACGGCTCTGATTGGCAGCTTTGGGGAACAGCAGATATTGATTTTATCCTGACTATTATTGACGAGATGTATAAACGCTACGGAATTGATCGTGACCGTGTTTACCTTTCTGGATTTTCAATGGGCGGTATGATGACTTATTATGCTGCTACCCAAATAGCTGATAAAATTGCAGCTTATGCACCGGTCAGTGGCTTTCTTATGGATGGACCCAATACCAATAGTTCACGGCCGATTCCGATAATCCATGTACATGGGATGGACGATGGATTTGTACCCTACAGCAATGTGCAAACCCATATTGATGCCTGGGTCAAAAGAAATGGCTGTCCAGCAGCCGTTGTTACCAATCCATACCCGGCAAACGTATCTACTTCGAAATCAATAAAAAAATATTATGGCCCAGGCAAAGAAGGCGTTGAGGTTGTATTTATAAGTGTTGCCGGAGTAGGGCACTGGTATTCAGATAATAACTGGAGTGCCGATGGAATATTCACCAGCCAGGAAATTTGGAACTTTTGCAAGAAATACTCATTAAAAGACGGCGTTCCTGAATTCAAGTATGCTTCCGTAACCGACAAAAATCCCAAGCAGATACAGGTAGTTCTGAGTAAGTCAGTGGTGAATGCAAATCCTTTCAACGGCTTTACGGTAAAAATTGACAATAAGGTTGCTACGATTGATAACGTTGTTTTATGCGACACAAATAAATTGGCAATCAATATAAGCGGAAGCATAATAAAAGACAATAATATCACACTTTCTTACAATAATGGCAATGTCGTTTCTACTTCTTACGGAAAAAAACTGATAAACTTTACCGATACATTGGTTGATAACCTGCTTAAAGGTGCTTCACCTCAGATAGTTGGACTTAAAACCACTGAAAAGGGTGACACCCTTGTGGCAAAGTTTAATATGAAAATGCAGGTTCCTTCCGATGTTTCTGTTTTGGCTCTAAATGCCCAATACAACGGGCAAATAAGTATCCCGGTTCTTCAAGGCTCATTTTTCAAAAATGATTCCACCATATTGTCATTTCCCCTTGGCAAACAGGTTTACAGGGATTATAAGCTATCGTTTACATATTCGGGCAACAACATTGCGTCTGCTGATAATGGGTTGCTGAAAACTGTTTCTGATTTTCCGGTAACCAATAATTCAAACGGCTTGCCGGTACATATTAATTCAGGAAAAATAGAAACCGACGGTATTACCCTTTCATTGGATTTTTCAAAACCAATGGTATTGGCGAGTGCGCAAACCAGCTATTTCACCCTTAATATAAATGGGAAAAGTGCTACGTTAAAGGACTATTCTGTTTCAAACAATACCATTCAGCTTACACTGTCGAAAAGTGTGCATTATGGTGATACTGTAACAATAAGCTGCACACCGCGAGACATAACGGCGGTCGATAAAGGGCCATTGGAAGGGTTCAGTAATTTCACCATCGCTAATCAGGTAGGCGTACCTGCATGGATCGCAGTACCCGGCAAAATAGAAGCGGAAAACTTCACCTTTAAATTGGGAATGCAGGCGGAAACCACCGGAGATGTAGGAGGTGGACAGAATTTAGGTTATATCGGTGACGGAAATTGGGTAGAATATGCCATTGAAAACAATACATCCAAAACAGTTTTTCAAATTTCTTTCAGGCTTGCAGCAACAAGTTCCGGTGGTGTAATTGACTTTTATGTTGATGATAAATATATTGGCAGGGTTAATGCTCCGAATACTGGCAATTGGCAGGTTTACCAATCTGTTGTTAGTGATATTAATATAAGTCAAGGAAAGCACTATTTAAAAGTTGTTGCAACAAAATCCGGGTTCAACTTTAATTACATGGATATTCAGGGAATAAAAACTGGTGTCAGTAATGTAACTAATGAGAATGTAAGTATTTATCCCAACCCGGTTTCCGATGAGCTGATAATAAGATTCCTTGATTTTCAACATAATAAAATTGAGATTTTTGACGCAATGGGTAAGCTGGTAAGCAGCAGGGCGACAGCAGGAGAATCTGTTCTGCACGTTCCAGTTCACTTGTCTGACGGAATGTACTTTGTGAAAATAAGCAATGCGATGCAATATCAGCTTAAAAAATTTATGGTGGTCAATAAATAGAATTAATAATGGATATGCTATTTAAACAGATATTAGTGAAAAACTTGAGCGTGTTTTTGTTGTTGTCGTTAATCCATATTGATGGAAACGCTCAGAATTTTCAACAGGCCAACACATCAAGGAGAGCCAGAGAAAATTTTGATCTCAACTGGCAGTTTCATAAAGGCGACATAGCCATGAAACTTGTTGTTCGCGTTGGCCAGGGTGGGATAACGGATGTTAATGTCCCGATTATTCAGAAAAAAGATACCGTTATCGACTATACTAATTTTAGAAGTAGCTCGGCAATGTTACCTGCCGATTGGAAAGAGGTTAACCTCCCTCACGACTGGTGTATCGAAGGAACCTTCGTTAATGACAATGATTTGGGAAGCCAGCCGGGAGGTAATGGTTATTTGCCTACCGGTATTGGATTTTATCGTAAAGAGTTTGAAATACCGGAAACCGACAAAGGAAAGAAAATATCCATTGAATTTGACGGAATATTCAGGAATAGCACCGTTTGGGTGAATGGTCACCTTTTAGGAACCCACCTTAGCGGTTATACACCTTCAAACTACGACCTAAGTGATTTTTTACGCTATGGCAATGAAGGCAAGAATGCCATTTTGGTGAAGGTAGATGCTACTCAGCCCGAAGGCTGGTGGTATGAAGGCGGCGGTATATACAGGCATGTTTGGCTGGTTAAAACTGACAGGCTGCATGTTGCAAGATTTGGTACATATATTACCACGCCAACTATAACTGATGCTGAAGCTATGGTTAGCATTAAAACCACGCTGAAAAACGAATACAAAACAGCTAAAAACCTTACCCTTGTTTCGAAAATAGTAGACAAAAAAGGGCTTGTGTTTGATACTAAAACTTCTACTCTGTCAATCTCCCCTTATGATCAGACTGAAGTATCTCAGACAGGCATAATTAAAAGACCTTTGCTTTGGTCGCCAGAAACCCCCAACCTTTATAAAGTGCTTGCCGAAGTCTCTGAAAATGGAAAAGTTATTGATACTTACGAAACCACTTTTGGTGTACGAACTGTCGAAATTAACAAGAATGGGGTGTTTCTCAATGGCAAACTTTGTCCTGTAAAAGGAACTTGTAACCATCAGGATTTTGCAGGCATTGGTGTGGCTGTTCCCGATAAAATAAATTGGTACAAATTGAAGGTGCTTAAAGAAACGGGAAGCAATGGCTATAGATGTACACATCACATGCCGACACCTGAAGTGCTCGATATGTGCGATAGTATTGGTATGCTGGTACTTGATGAAAATCGTCATTTGTCAAGTTCCGAAGAGGGCTTAAAAGATTTGAGTACCATGTTGTACAGAGACAGGAACCATCCATCAATATTTATGTGGAGCTTGGAGAATGAAGAAGCAATGCAGGGAACTGTAATGGGAGCCCGCATTATGGAAACCATGGTTAATACAGCCCACAAGATCGATCCTTCCCGCAAAGTTACCGCGGCTATGAACCATGCCCGTAACGAGGGTGGATACAGCGATGTGCTGGATGTTGTAGGGTATAATTATGGCGACAAACAACTGGCGTATGTAAAAGATAAAGAGAATCACCCTGACCGCGTTATGTTTTGTACCGAAGGGACAAGCTTTGTTTCGACCCGTGGTGAATACAAGAATAGTTGGTGGCCACAGACTTGTTCAAACTCAATTTTATGGCAACCCGGTTGGGGACCCTATCCGGGAGAAGATTGGGCAGACATAGTTAAGTATCCCTACCTTGGAGGTTTATTTGTTTGGACAGCATTCGATTATCGTGGAGAGCCAACGCCATTTGTATGGCCAAGTGTATCCTCTCAATTTGGGTTTTTGGATGTTTGCGGTTTCCCCAAAGACGGCTATTATGCTTACAAATCGGCTTGGACAGATATCCCAACTGTACACATTTTTCCGCATTGGAACTGGCTGGGCAAAGAAGGCGATAGCATTAAAGTACACTGCTACACCAATTGCGAAGAGGTTGAACTTTTCCTCAATGGAAAAAGCATTGGAAAGCAAAAAGCAATCCCTTACGCCAAACTGATTTGGCCTTTGGCCTATAAACCTGGAAAACTTGAAGCCTGGGGCTACAAAGCCGGAAAACTGGTAACCAAAGATATTGTGGAAACTACCACAGCTCCTGCACAAGTGGCTTTAAATAGCGATGTTAGCACGCTAAAAGCGGATGGTTGCGATGTGGCCGTAATCAAGGTGGTTATTAAAGATGCCAAAGGACGTGTAGTGCCAACAGCCAATAATCTGGTGAAGTTCTCGATTGAAGGGCCAGGTAAAATAATTGGCGTAGCCAACGGCAATCCAAGCAGTCACGAACCCGACAAAGCCAGCCAGCGTATGGCATTCAACGGGTATTGCATGGTGCTTGTCCAGTCGGACAGGCAAGCGGGCGAAATTCACCTTAAAGCTGTTTCGGAAAAGCTGAAAGGTACGGATGTGATTATTAATGTTAAATAGAAGGTTGATGTTTTAGGTGGAAATTCTGCCTAAAACTCAACAACTTAAGATTCGGCGGAGCGTAGGTGAAAGTCCATCTTCGCCGAATATTGGGCTCGAAGGATTTAGGTATCCTAACAATAAATGGTGGTTGGTAACGCAATCACCTTAATGGTTTAGTTAAAGGGATTCAATTATATGATACTTAAAGCAGTAGTGAAATATGTTTAAGGGTGTAAAAATATTGGTAGTAGTTTTGTTTGTTTTGGTTGGTGGAAATCTTTTCGGTCAAAACAAAATTATTAGCCTTTGGGAGGGTAAAGTGCCCGGTGGAATTCCAAACCCGACTTATGAGGAAAAGGTCGATTCCATAGCTTGGATAAAAGTAAGATTCGTAACCAATCCTACAATAGAAGTGTATCCGGCTCCGGCAGATAAAAATACGGGCACAGCTGTGGTCATTTGTCCCGGTGGCGGTTATTACGGCTTGTCTTTCATCGGAGAAGGCTCGCAGATTGCCAAATGGTTGAACAGTCTTGGCATTACCGCTTTTGTGCTAAAATATCGTTTACCCGATGACGTAATAATGAAAAACAAGAGCATAGGTCCTATGCAGGATGGTCAACGTGCTATGCGTATTGTGCGCAGCCGTGCCAAAGAGTGGGGTATCAATCCTCAGAAGATTGGGATAATAGGCTTTTCGGCCGGAGGGCATTTAGCTTCTACCATTTCCACTCATTATAACGAAAAGGTCTATCAGTCTTCGGATACCACCAGCGCCCGGCCCGATTTCTCGCTACTTATTTATCCGGTAATTTCGATGGATTCGACAATAACCCACATGGGATCGCGACAAAGTCTGTTGGGTAATAATCCAGCCCCGGAGTTGGTAAAACATTTCTCGAACGAACTTCAGGTAACCGGCAAAACTCCTCCTGCATTTATGGTTCACTCCATCGACGATGGGGCGGTGCCGGTGCAAAACAGCATCCGATATGCAATGGCAATGCGGGAGCATGCTGTCCCTTGCGAATTGCATATCTACGAGCATGGCGGACACGGATATAGTTTGGCCCCGTGGGGTGGTACCCATTCGGCCTGGCCCGAAGCGTGCCGCAAATGGCTTGAAGTAAACGGTTTTTTGGCGAAAGGCAAAAAATAATTGATTACAGATGATTAGCAACGGAACCCCAAATAATACAAACAAATTTCAAAATCTAATAATACATGCGCTCAACAATTTTAAGTATTGCTTTTGCTCTGTTATCATTGAATATGATAGCACAGGAAAGTGAAATGGTGGTGGTAAATACAAAGAACGAACCTGTGGAGTCAGGACAGTTTGAACCCTCTTGGCAGTCGCTCAGCAAATACAAAGTGCCGGAGTGGTATCGCAATGCAAAATTTGGTATTTGGGCGCATTGGGGCCCTCAATGTCAGGCAGAATATGGCGATTGGTACGCCAGAGCTCTCTACGAAGAGAATGGTTGGATGTACAAACACCACGTAAAAACCTATGGTCATCCCTCAAAATTCGGGTTTAAAGACATTATCCATGAATGGAAAGCAGAGAATTGGAATCCCGAGCAACTGGTGAAACTGTATAAAAAAACCGGTGCGCAGTACTTTTTTGCCATGGCCAATCACCACGACAACCTTGACTTATGGAACAGCAAATACCAGGAGTGGAACTCGGTACGTGTCGGTCCCCAAAAAGACATTATGACGGGTTGGGCCAATGCTGCCAAGAAATACAAACTTCCTTTTGGTATCAGCGTGCACGCTTCTCATGCGTGGACTTTCTACGAAACTGCACAACGAGCCGACACTGTCGGGCCGCTGAAAGGTGTCCCTTATGATGGCAAACTGACTAAAGCCGACGGAAAAGGAACCTGGTGGGAAGGACTTGACCCTCAGGAATTGTATGCTCAAAACCATGAACTGAGCAAAGGATGGTCATGGGACTGGGGGTCACTGGCTTCCAAACCTTCGCAAGCGTATTGCGATAAATTCTACAACCGCACGATGGATTTGATTAACAAATACAATCCGGATTTGATCTATTTCGACGATACCGCGTTGCCACTCTATCCTGCAAGCGATGCAGGACTAAAAATTGCAGCCCACTATTACAACCACAATATGGCTACTCACCATGGTAAATTGGAAGCCGTTTTGTTTGGTAAAATATTGACTGCCGACCAGAAAAAGTGTATGGTTTGGGATGTGGAGCGCGGTGCTCCCGACAAAGGGCAGGACTTGGCTTGGCAAACTTGTACTTGTATAGGCGATTGGCACTACAACCGGGCGCGTTTTAATGATAACAGTTATAAGTCGGCAGCTACCGTTATCCGAACCCTGATTGATATTGTAAGTAAAAATGGAAATCTGTTGTTGAATATCCCTGTTCGCGGCGATGGAAGTATTGACGATAGGGAAGTTGAACTTTTGGAAGGTATTGCAGCCTGGATGGACATAAACAAAGAAAGTATCTTCGATACCCGCCCTTGGAAAGTTTTTGGTGAAGGGCCGATTGCCGAAACGTTGAATCCGATGAAAGAGCAAGGTTTCAACGAAGGCAAAACGAAATATTCTGAAAAAGATATTCGCTATAACCAAAATGGAAACATCTTATACGCAACGGTAATGGCTGTGCCGGAAAATAATGTTTGCCTGAAATCGCTTGGAAAAAAGAACAATGCCGTCAAAATACAAAACATCTCAGTGCTTGGCAGTAAAGAAAAACTTTCCTGGAAGCAAAATGCTGATTCGCTGGTGATTACTAAACCGAAGATCATCCCGAATAATATTGCGATAGTACTTAA
>DATFAW010000300.1:0-4285 GCA_035254165.1 Paludibacter sp. | reverse complement strand
TGAATTCCACTCCTTGAAAAGTCATTAAATTTCTAATTTTGCAACTTAATACTTTTAATCCAAAAGCAAATTATAATTATTACCCTAACAATATGAGAAATCAGAAAAATCAACTGTTTGTTCACTTTATTGCATTTTTTAGTATCTTCCTTTTCTGTACAAATATATGTGCACAAACTTCGGTAACTAAAACAGAAATTGTTAATGGAGCCGATCTCACCGACACACAAGGTAATATTATCAATGCCCACGGTGGAGGTCTCCTTAAGGTTGGGAAATATTACTACTGGATTGGCGAAAACCGAAGAAAAGGTGTATTTGTATCCTGCTACCGGTCAACGGATTTAATGAATTGGGAATTTCGCGGTAATTTATTAACCCGCCAATCGCACAAAGAACTTGATAAAGCCAATATTGAGCGTCCTAAAGTAATTTACAACGAAAAAACAAAGCAATTCGTTATGTGGATGCATTATGAGTATGGACCCGATTACAGTTACGCCCGGGCGGCAGTAGCCGTTTCGTACAATATTGAGAAACCTTTCAAGTATCTGAAAAGTTTCCGTCCATTTAACAATATGTCGCGCGACTGTACGCTGTACAAGGACGAAGATGGAACAGCTTACTTTCTTTCGTCGGCACGCGAGAACTATGATATGATGTTGTATAAATTATCCGACGATTATCTGGATACTAAAGAACAAATTGCAACGCTTTGGCCTGGTGGGCATCGCGAAGCTCCTGCCGTATTCAAACGCGGCGGATATTATTTTCTGATGACTTCGGGTTGTACCGGTTGGGCTCCAAATCAGGGCAAGTATGCGTATGCAAAATCAATCAGAGGCCCATGGTCTGATTTAAAGCTGATCGGAAATTCAACCACTTTCGATTCTCAATCAACTTATATATTGCCAATTGAAGGAGACAAAACAACGAGCTATCTCTATATCGGGGATCGCTGGGATGGGAAAGACTACTTTAAATCTAAGCTAATTTTCTTACCTTTGACATTTCAAAATGACAGCACTATGAAGCTAAATTGGGTAGAGAAAATACACCCGAATGTAAAAACAGGAGAAATAAGATAAAACACAAACATCCAAATTAATACCCACATGAAAAGAAAACTTATTTTAAGCAGTTTATTTGCGACATTGCTCTTATCAGGCTTTGCTCAAAAAGAAACAGCAGTAAACGATTGGGAAAACCCCGCTGTGTTCCAGATCAATCGAGAACCGGCACGTGCTACGTTCTTACCATTTGCCGATAAACAATCTGCCATTGCAGACGTTTACGAGAATTCTCCCTGGTTCTATTCGTTGAATGGCAATTGGAAATTCCAATGGTCCCCTACTCCTGACCAACGCCCGAAAGATTTCTACAAACCCGATTTCAATGTCGTGAACTGGAAAGAAATTCAGGTTCCTTCTAACTGGGAATTGAAAGGTTACGGAATTCCTATTTACACCAACATGACCTATCCTTTTCCTAAAAATCCACCGTATATTGATCATTCAGACAATCCGGTAGGTTCTTATCGCCGTTATGTTGATTTGCCTTCAACCTGGAACGGCCGCCGTGTGTACCTTCATTTCGAAGGCGGAACAGCAGCTATGTACATCTGGGTTAATGGGCAGAAAGTAGGTTATTCTGAGAACACCAAAAGTCCCTGCGAATTCGACATCACCAAATACGTAAAACCCGGTAAAAACCTGGTGGCTGTAGAAGCTTATCGCTGGAGCGACGGTTCGTACCTCGAAGACCAGGATTTTTGGCGCATCTCTGGTATAGACCGTAACGTTTATTTGTATAGCACACAAAATGTGCGCATCACCGATTTCTTTGCACATCCCGATTTAGATAATAGCTACAAAAACGGTTCATTGTCTGTGGACGTAACGCTTAGCAACTATAACAAATCGGCTAAAAGCGCACAAGTTGAAGCTTCGCTGCTTGATGCCACAGGAAAAGAAATCTTCAATCAAACACTAAAAATCAATGCTCCTGCCAATGGTAAAAAAGAAGCAACATTGAGTAAAGACATATCCTCACCAAACTTGTGGAGCAGCGAAACTCCTTACCTTTATTCATTGGTTCTGACATTGAAAGACGAAAACGGAAAATTCATCGAAACAGTTTCAAGTAAAATCGGATTCCGCAAAGTAGAACTCAAAAACGGTCAGCTTTTAGTAAACGGAAAACGAATCCTCGTTCACGGGGTAAATATACACGAACATAATCCGGTTACAGGACATTATCAGGACGTAGCCACCATGATGAAGGATATTCGCGTAATGAAACAGCACAATATCAATGCTGTTCGTTGCAGCCATTATCCTGAGAATATTGATTGGGTAAAATTATGCGACAAATATGGTATTTATTTGGTAGACGAAGCCAATATCGAAAGCCACGGAATGGGTTACGGACGCGAGAATATGGCCTTCGATCCGACTTGGGATGGCGCACATATGGCCAGAACAGTCAGTTTGGTGGAACGTGACAAAAACTCTCCGGCAGTTATCCTTTGGTCGCTTGGAAACGAGTGCAGCAATGGCGATGTGTTTATGAAAACTTACAAATGGATTAAGGAACGTGACAAATCGCGTTTGGTGCAGTTTGAACAAGCCCACGAAAAAGAAAATACCGACGTAGTGTGTCCGATGTATCCAAGCATCAAGTATATGAAAGAATATGCGGCTCGCGAGAATGTGAAACGTCCGTTTATCATGTGCGAATATGCCCACGCCATGGGTAACAGCTCGGGTAACTTCAAAGAATATTGGGACATTATCCGCGGAAGCAAAAACATGCAAGGTGGTTTTATCTGGGACTGGGTTGACCAGGGATTCGAAGTTACCGACGAGGTTGGTCGTAAGTACTGGGCTTACGGTGGCGACATGGGTAGCCAAAATTATACCAACGACGAAAACTTTGATCATAACGGATTGGTGTTTCCTGATCGCATTCCGCATCCGGGATTAATGGAAGTAAAGAAATTCTATCAGGATATTTATTTTAAAGCAGATCATCCTGAAACTGGATTGATCACCGTAGCTAACGAATTTCATTATACCAATCTTCAAAACTACGAATTCAACTACGAAGTATTGAAAAATGGCAACGTAATTAAAACCGGTTCGTTTGATGTGGATCTGGCTCCAGAGTCGGAAAAACAAGTGCAACTGGAAATGCCCGAAATACCTGCTACCGATGGTGTAGAGTATTTCCTGAATGTATTTGCAACCACACGGGTAGGTACCGATGTTATCCCGCAGGGACATGAAGTTGCCCGCGAACAATTTAAATTAGGCGAAGGTAAATACTTTGTAAAAACAGCAGCAGGCAAAGGCATTGTAAAAATCTCTGATGAAAAAGACGGGGTAACATTTGAAGCGGCAGGTGTAACAGTGATGGTAAATAAAACGACTGGTTTGCTGGCTGGATATAAGGCTGACAACAAATGGTATTTCAACTCAAAACCAACTCCAAACTTCTGGCGCGCCCCAACTGATAATGATTTTGGCAACGGCATGGAACATAAATGTAACATTTGGCGTACAGCCGGAAGCAACACTTCGGTGAAAAATATTAGCGCTAAAGAAGTAGATGGAAAAGCTGTAGTAACTGCCGACATTTACCTGAAGGATGTGGCTTCGGATTATCAAATCGTTTATACACTGAGTGGCGATGGCGCCCTAGCAGTAAATGTTTCGTACAAAGCAGGTTCAATTGAATTGCCCGAAATGCCTCGCTTTGGTATGATTATGTCATTGGATAAAGAATTTGATAATTTTGCTTACTATGGTCGTGGTCCATGGGAAAACTACGCTGACCGCAACTTCTCATCTCATGTTGGCCTTTACAGCAGCAAAGTTTCTGATCAATACGTTCCTTACACCCGCCCTCAGGAAAATGGCTATAAAACCGACCTCCGTTGGTTGACACTGACTAATAACGAAGGAAAAGGAATCCGCATAGAAGGACTGCAACCAATTTGTGCCAGTGTGCTAAACAACTGGCCGGAAGATTTCGATCCGGGATTGTCGAAAAAATACCGCCACACCAACGATATTACTCCTAACAGAGATGAGGTAATATTATCTGTCGACCTGGCCCAACGCGGTGTGGGAGGCGACAATAGTTGGGGTGCATACCCACACGAACAATATCTGTTGAAAGCAAAAGAATACAGCTATGGTTTTGTAATTAAGCCGGTAAAATAAGTTTTTCAAAGAGAAACGTGAATTTATATAAGGTATAGAAACACGTTGTTTAGTGACGA
>DATFAW010000299.1:0-3545 GCA_035254165.1 Paludibacter sp. | reverse complement strand
AAACAAAGAAGATTTAAAAAGATGAACAAAGAACAAATTATAGATAAAACCGCCGGATATATAAAAGACAGATTCGCGGGCGAAGGTTCGGGTCATGACTGGTGGCATGTGTATCGTGTGTGGAAAAATGCTATTCATATTAGCAAGCATGAAAAAGTGGATTTGTTTGTTGTTGAACTAGCTGCGCTACTCCATGATGTAGCCGATTGGAAATTTCATGATGGCAATGAAGATATTGGTCCGCAATTAGCACGTGAATGGTTGGAAAAGCTATCCGTTGAAGAAAATGTAATTTTGCATGTATGCCAGATAATTCAGGACATTTCGTTCAAAGGAGCTGGCGTGGCAACCAATATGAAAACTATCGAAGGCATGGTTGTGCAGGATGCTGATCGGTTAGATGCGATGGGAGCAATTGGAATCAGTAGGGCATTTGCTTATGGTGGGAGCAAAGGGCGGGAAATGTATAACCCGGACGTGAAACCGGAAAAACATGATTCGTTTGAACAATATAAGAAAAGTCAGGGCACCAGTATAAACCATTTCTATGAAAAGTTGCTGCTGTTGAAAGATTTAATGAATACCGAAACGGCAAAAAACATAGCCGGGAAGCGGCATATGGTAATGGAAACATTCTTACATGAGTTCTTTCGGGAATGGGAGGGAGAAGATTGATATAGAATAACTATTTCGCCTCATGAAACTATAAAAGAACGATGACTTTTCGGGAATGAAAAGCCATCGTTCTTTTTTTTGTATTAACAACTAGTTTGAATCTCTATCTTCCTGACTGGGCGATGTGATTTCGCAGTTCATTATTATAATCTTCTTTTTCAAGCAAGTCTTCCATGTTCAGATGCATACGATAACGCCAACTACTCATAGAATTGGAAGGTACATTAATACGCTCATCGTGTGGATTGCTGCGACGAACCGAGTCGGAAATACTCAATAAATCCTGTATTTGGAAGACAGTCCACATGGCGGGTGAATACAAATGTTGCAAAATTATATCGCGACAAATCCACCATTCGCAGAAATACGGAGCTTCACCCCAATGTCCAAGTTGTGAGTTAAAGAAACGTTGAGTCACACCACGGTCTTCTTCCCACCAGCCACGAATGGTACTCATGTCGTGGGTTGAAGGTGTCACAACCGATAAATATGGTGCATTATTCGGATGGAAGAATTCAATTTTACTTGTTTTCGGAGCCCGTTGAACTTCCAGGCTTAAAATACCCAGCTCTTTCATGGCTGTGGTAACGCAAGGTGTCATCATGCCCAGGTCTTCACCACAAATCATCATGTTAGTGGCACGTTTAAGTGCCGGAAGTTTTTCCATGCCGGATTTATACCAGTTAGCATCCTGCCGGCGGTAGAAATAATCGACATACAGTTCCTGCAACCTGTCTTTGGTGTAGTTGTCCAAATCGTGAAAGCTACGCACAGAATCCATTCCGAAACGTGGATAGAACTGAGTTCCGTGACTTCCTTCTACTTCAAAAAACAAAACGTTGGAAATCAAATCGAATAAACCCCATTTTACCCGTTCGGATATCTCACCATCCTGAAATAATTTATCGACAGCCAGTTGGTTAAGGAAATTGTCTTTGAGGCGAAGCACCCAACCATCCTCTATTTGAAGACAATTAGCTTTTACCCACGGTGTTTCTTCGCCAAAGAAATCCCATAAAATAGCATCAGTTATGTAGGGTTTACAAAAACGCTTGTAGTCGAGCCATAAACCTTTTTCAGCAAATTCATTGATATGTATAGGAGTTGAAGGGTTCAAATGACCCATAATCCCTTCTACCTGGCTGATTGGAATTTGCCAGATACGGAAGAAACCTAAAATATGGTCAATGCGGAACGTGTCAAAATAATTAGACATTTGAGAGAATCGCTTCTTCCACCAATCAAAACCGGTATGTTCAATTTCCTCCCAATTATAAGTAGGCAATTCCCAGTTCTGACCTTTCACCGAAAACATATCGGGCGGTGCACCGGCTTGCATATGCATGTGGAAAAGTTCCGGCGAAACCCAGGTGTCGACACTATTACGATTCACTCCAATCGGGATATCACCTTTTAGTACCACACCATGGTTGTGAGCATAAGAAGCTGCTTCAGATAATTGACTATGAAGATGATATTGAATAAAATAATTTACGGCAATGTCATCAAAGTGTGGTTGCGTGGCAGAAGTAAATTCAGCTATCTTTGTTTTATCGTATGTTGCAAAATCATGCCATTGACGATAATCGGGTGTTTCGAATTTATCGCGAAGTACACAATAAGCAGCGTAAGGTACTAACCAATATTCGTTCTCAGTAAAAAAAGCCTTGAATTTTTTATCTGCCAGAAATTTATCTTTATTTTGCAGATACAATTCCTTTACATAATGAAGTTTATAACTAATTACATCCATAAATGCTATCAATTCCTTCGCGTTCAAATCGGCTTGTTTGGCTTTATATTCAGCTTGCAATGGATGCGTTGCAGGTAATTTACCCATAGCAGGTAAGTTTAGAAATAGCGGATTTAGCGCAAAGGCTGAAATGGCCGCGTAAGGCAATACATCGGCGTCGGTATGAGTACCAATGGTGTCGTTTAGCGGAAGTACCTGAATTAGTTTCAGGCCGACTTTCTCTGCCCAATCGATCAACAACTTCATATCCCCAAAGTCACCAACTCCGAAACTCTTTTTAGTTCTGATACTAAAAACAGGTAATCCCACTCCGGCACCTTTCCACGAGCTATTCGAAATCCGGACAAACCCATCTGAAAGTTGAACAACAGTTTTTTTTGAATTTATAGCAGGTGCAATGCGATCGGCACCTGATTCGAAATAGCGAAACTGTTTATCTTCGGGATCGTAAACGCCATATTTATAATTAATGTCATTCTTTTCTTTACTTAGATCCACTTCGGTGGTCCACCAGTTTCCTTCTGTCTGGCTCATAACAACCGGTTTCTTCGTTGACCAATTACCTAGCGCTGCACAATTACCTATCAGACAGATAGCCTCGTTCTTTTTCAACATAGGCATCTTTACTTTAAAAAGATGTGTGTATTTTTCCGATGTTTTTGAATCGGGCGTAAAGTGGTCGTGATGCAATAAAACCTGTTCAAAAGGAGCTGTCAGAAAAACGTTTTCAATGCTCCCGGGTGAGTTCCATGTGTCGACACAGAAGATTTGATCCATCTTTGCCGGATCAATGTTTACATTCCGGTCATCGCCCCATTCCTCTGTAAATTGTCCTGTATTTTCATTATACAAAACATACTTGTAAGTGAATTGAAAACTTTCATTCCTGTTTATGTCTATTTCATTAGACCAATCTTCGGGAAATTGAAAATTGAGTGCCAATGCCTTGGTTAAGTCGTTGTTGCCTAGCTCAGGGATGTTGCCGCTTACAAGAAGCTTTTGCCCCCAGTAAGTATAATAAGGCATTTTAAAGTGTATTCTCATAGGTATTTGAATTATAGATAATTAGGTCGTGTGTATTTAAACTCGAACAAAAATAGTGTTATTTTCAGTAGGT
>DATFAW010000298.1:0-6887 GCA_035254165.1 Paludibacter sp. | reverse complement strand
ACTTTGCCCGGCTCCAAAATAACAGATGGCCATTGCGGTTTATTCGGACTGTCAGGATAATGTTGGGTTTCAAGACAAATTCCGGTGCGTTGTTTATAAACAATACCTTTCTTGCCTTTTACTGTACCATCAAGGAAATTGCCAGTGTAAACCTGAATTCCCGGTTCGTTGGTATACACTTCCAGTGTAATGCCACTTATCGGAGAAGTTACTTTTGCAGCTTGTTTAGTTACATCACCGGCGGTATTCAACACCCAGTTATGGTCATAGCCATTGCCGTTTTTTATTTGCACATAATCCGTTTTTGCAATATCAGCACCTACTGTTTTTGGAGTTGTAAAATCCATAGGAGTTCCTTTTACAGTCACTATTTCACCGGTAGTCATGTATGTACTGTCGACCGGAGTAAAATTGTCGGCATTGATGTACAACAGATTGTCGGTAATTGGATTGTTAGCATCTCCCGAAAGATTGAAATAGGAGTGATTACACATATTGATTACCGTCTTTTTATCGGTAGTAGCTTCAAAATTTATACGGATAGCATTGTCGTGTGTTAAGATAAAAGTAACTTTTGCAGTTACATTTCCCGGAAAGTTTTGATCGCCATCAGGAGAAAGACGAGTCAATTCTATAGTCGTATCATTAAGTTGATTTACTTTTTGATATACCTGATATTGCCATCCTTTTGGACCGCCGTGAAGACAATGTCCAAAGTTATTCTGAGGCAACTGAATAGTTTTACCATCTATCGTTATTTTTCCTTGATTAATACGGTTAGCATAACGCCCAATAGAAGCTCCAAAGTCACTTGGAATTTTTATGTAATCAGCCACGCTATCAAAACCAAGAACCACATCCTGCATTTTCCCTGTTTTGTCAGGAACCATGATGGAAACAATGCGTCCACCAAAGTTTGTAATACACACTTCCATGCCTGCTGCATTTTTAAGTACATACAAACCGGTAGTATCTTTATCAATTTCTTTTTTAAAGTCAGCTTTTAATAAGCCGGAGAGCGTTTTTTCGTCTTTGCCTTTGCAACCGAAAAGAACCAGTGCAATGACCGCGAAGCCTAAAAGTTTCTTTTTCATGTGTGAATATTTTATTGATAAAAGGTTGATTACCCCTAGTCCTAAAGGGGAACTGAATTAGTTTTGTATCGTATTATCTTCAATTATATCAATTGATAAATATAGATAGTAACTTAGTCCCCCTTTAGGGGTTAGGGGTTATTATTTAGCTAAACAATTCTTTTTCGGTGAATTTTCCCAATTTTATGTAGTTTTTATACAATTCTTTGTATAATTCTACATTTTCTTTATTCGGGAAGTATTCAGATGCAAAGCCCATACCCATAGCAGCCTGAGCATCTTCTACTTTGTCGTAAACACCTGCTACAACAGCTGCAAACATAGAAGTTCCGAATGCACAAGCTTGTTCTGCTTTAGCTACTTTAATAGGCATGTTCAATACGTCGGCAAGAGTTTGCATTACGAAAGGTGATTTCAAAGCAATACCGCCGATACCGATGATTTCTTTAATCTCAACGCCATTTTCGATAAAGCGGTCAACAATGGCTTTCGAACCATAAGCAGTTGCTTCGACCAGTGCACGGAAAATTAGTGGAGCAGAGCTTCCTAAATTTAATCCGGTAATGGTACCTTTCACCAGTTGATTAGCGTCAGGAGTACGACGACCATTCATCCAATCGGTAGCCAGAACAGTTGATTCAGAAACCGGAACCTTTGCTGCTTCGATAGAAAGCGCAGGAATGATTTGATCCAACGATTCATCGATCAGTTTTTGTTTGGTTTCTGCATCGATCAAGGTGCTTTTAGCCAAAATATTTTCAATTGGCCAAGCCAATACTTGCTTGAACCAAGCATAAACATCACCAAAAGCCGATTGACCAGCTTCGAGTCCAATCATACCCGGAATAACCGAACCGTCTACTTGTCCGCAAATTCCCGGAATAAGTTTGTGACCCATTTCTTCGTAACTCGAAACCATAATGTCGCAGGTAGAAGTTCCGATAACGCGCACTAAAGCACCCAGTTTTACTTCGGCACCTACAGCACCCATATGGCAATCGAATGCGCCAACAGCAACGGCTACATTAGTTGTCAAGCCTAAACGACCAGCCCATTCTTCAGTCAAGTTGCCCACCTTCTTATCACTTGGACAAGTGTCGGTGTAAAGACGTTGTCTGTAACCTGCTAATAAAGGATCAAGCGCTGTCAAGAATTCTTCTGAAGGTAAACCACCCCATTTTTCCAACCACATAGCTTTGTGCCCAGATGCACAACGGCTACGGCAAATGATGGACGGATCGGTTTTGTCGGTAATCAAGCCCGGCAACCAGTCGCAATGTTCTACAATTGAGTAGGCAGCATTACGTACTTTTTCGTCGGAACGAAGTACGTGCAACGCTTTTGCCCAAAACCATTCTGAAGAGTAAATTCCACCTTCGTACGAAGTGTAGTCGATATCCCATTTAGAGGCCAGATCATTGATTTCCTGAGCTTCTTTAATCGCAGTGTGGTCTTTCCACAAAACAAACATGGCGTTTGGATTTTCCGCAAATTCAGGTAATAATGAAAGTGGTGTACCGTTTTTGTCGGTAAATACCGGAGTACTTCCAGTGGTGTCGAATGCAATACCTACTACTTTTTCTGCAGTTCCGGCAGGACATTTCGATAAGGCAGTTTTTACCGTATATTCCAATCCTTCGATATAATCAAGCGGATGCTGACGATATTGATTGGCTGTTGGAACACAGTATTTTCCTTCCATCCAACGTGGATAGTATTTTACTGCTGAAGCCATTTCCTCACCTGTGGCAGCGTTTACAACAACTGCACGACAAGAATCGCTTCCATAATCTAAACCTATTACGTATTTCATTTTTTTAGCTTGTAAGCGGTAAGCGGCAAGCGGCAAGCTTTTACTGCTTACTGCCTGCCGTTTGCTGCTGGTTATTATCTAAGTGCTTTATTCAACATGTAATACACTTCGTTGTTACGAATGTCTTGTTTGAAATTGCGGATATTTGTGTCTTTGTCGATAATCAACATTTCCAAATCTGCAATTTCTGCATAGTCTTCCAACATCTCGGTGGTGATAGAGAATGAGAAGCTTGAGTGGTGGGTTCCACCGGCAACAATCCAGGCACCTGCACCCACTTCGAGGTTAGGCTGTGGAATCCACAATGCACAAGCAACAGGTAATTTAGGCAATGCCTGCGGTTCGATCACTTTTACTTCGTTTACAATCATGCGGAAACGGTTACCCATGTCAACAATTGTTGCTGCAACTCCATCACCTTCGTGAGCCTGGAATACCAAACGTGCACAAACACCAGCATCGCCAATTCCCAAGAAATGAACTTCGATACGTGGTTTTGCTTTTGCAATTTCAGGATTAATTTCCAACATGTGCGATTGAAGGATAGAGCTATTAGCACCATCAAAGTTCAATACATAGTCTTCGAGGAATGAACAACCACCAGGTAAGCCCTGAGCCATTACCCACATAGTGCGAGTTAGGGCAGCAGTTTTCCAGTCGCCTTCAGCACCAAAACCGTATCCTTCAGCCATCAAACGTTGTGAAGCAAATCCCATCAATTGAGACATTCCTTCCAACTCGTTGAAGCTGGTAGTGAAAGCAGTTGCGTTTTTATCTTGCAAGAAACGACGAAGACCAATTTCCTGAGCGGCTGCCTGGCGTACTGAAATGTGTTTTTCAGCACCTTTCTTACAGTCATCAGCAAAGTCGTATAGTTTTTCGTATTCAGCAATTAACTCATCGATTTCAGCCTCAGTAACTGCATTTACGTAAGGTACCAATTTAGCGATAGGAGCATTATCCACGTGGTAACCCAAACGAATTTCAGCTTCTACTTTGTCTCCATCGGTTACAGCCACATTGTTCATGTTATCACCAAAACGGATGATTTGCATGTTTTGTGCATCAGCCCATGCGGCACAAACGCGCATCCAGCCGGAAATTTTATCGTGAGTTGATCTATCTTTCCAGAATCCAACTACCACTTTGCGTGGTTTGCGCAGACGGCTGGTGATGAACCCAAATTCGCGGTCACCATGAGCCGATTGGTTCAGGTTCATGTAGTCCATGTCAATTTCCGACCAAGGAATTTGCTCGTTAAATTGAGTGTGAAGGTGTAGTAATGGTTTTTTATAATCCATCAAACCGTGAATCCACATTTTTGCAGGAGAAAAAGTGTGCATCCAGGTAATCATACCAACACATTTGGTGTCGCCGTTAGCTGCTCGCATAATTTCAGATATTTCTGAAGACGAGTTAGCTGTTCCTTTGTAAACTACTTTTACTGGTAAGTTGCCTGATTTGTTCAAGCCATTAACCATTTCATTTGAGTGTGCATCTACACTCACTACTGCATCACCACCATAAAGCAATTGGGCTCCGGTAATGAACCACACTTCTAAATCTTTGTAATCCATGATTTTTTGTTTTATTTACCCCCAACCCCCTAAAGGGGAGTCAGAGAAGTTAGTGTTATTTATTGTTTTTTGGAAATTTATTTCTTAAGCCCCTTTAGGGGTTTGGGGTCATACTAAAGTAATTCAAGTGAAATAATTGCCTTTGCAGGAACAGTTATGGATAAACCTTTTTTGCTCACCTTTGCACCTTTGAAAACCGCAGGAGTTACTACATTTGGATTTTCGAATGTGTTGTATGAGTCGATAGTTTTAGCTGTCAATATAGTTCCTGAAACCTTTGAAATTTTTGCATTGCCCAGATCGATTTCAATTTTTTGTTCTTTGTCCGGATCAACATTTGCAAGGGTGACGTGAATCAAGCCTTTTGCATCTTTCGAAGCCGAAACACTTACAGAAGCGAACTTTTTATCGTTTGACGATAATGAATCGCATTGAATATCAATTGGCAAATAGGTTGCACCCATGTGCACTTTGTACATGTCGAATACATGATAAGTTGGCGTCAGCACCATTTTAGGTCCATCGGTCAAAATCATTGCTTGCAATACATTTACTACTTGTGCAATGTTTGTCATTTTCACACGCTCTGTATATTTGTTGAAAATATTCAAACTCAAAGCGGCAACAAACGCATCACGCATAGAATTTTGTTGATAAAGAGCCGAAGTCGAACCTGGTTCCTGATCCCACCATGTTCCCCACTCGTCCACCATTAAACCTACTTTGTTTGTTGGATCGTATTTATCCATAATAGCTATGTGTTTTTTTACCACATCTTCTATTTCAAGACATTTATCCATCGTCCATAAATATTCATCCTTGTTAAATTTAGTGGCCGAACCCTTACTTCCGTTCCAACCTTTTACAGTGTAGTAATGTAGCGAAACCCCATTCATACGATCACCTACATTTTTCATCAATGTTTCAGTCCATTTGTAATCGTAGTCACTGGCGCCACTGGCAATTTTGAATAGTTTATTGCCATCATACTCACGGCAATAGGTTGAATAACGACGATAAAGATCTGAGTAATAATCGGGAGTCATATTTCCACCGCAACCCCAGCTTTCGTTACCTACACCAAGATATTTCAGTTTCCATGGATTTTCACGTCCATTTTGACGACGCAATCTGGCCATCGGACTGTCGCCGGCCGAAGTAATATATTCCACCCATTTAGCTAATTCTTCCACAGAACCGCTACCCACATTTCCGCTCAGGTAAGGCTCGGTATCAAGTAATTCGCACAGGTTGAAAAACTCGTTCGTACCAAAGCTGTTATCTTCGACAACACCGCCCCAGTTATTATTTACAATTTTAGCGCGCTTTTCTTTTGGACCAATTCCGTCCATCCAGTGGTATTCATCAGCAAAACACCCACCCGGCCAGCGTAAAACCGGGATGTGCAATTGTTTAAGCGCGTTCAACACATCGTTACGATATCCTTTTGTGTTTGGAATCGGAGAGTTTTCGCCCACCCAAATACCCCCGTAAATACAGGTTCCTAGATGTTCGGCAAACTGACCATAAATTTCTTTATTAATCACATTTTTACCCTGGTCGGCATGAATGGTAATTTTTGAAGTCGACGTTTGCGCACCCAGCGTAACCGACCCCATCAAAAGCGTTGCTAGAAGTAGTTTTTTCATTAAATTTATATTATTGAGTTTGATAGTTAACTAATTACTGACCGTAATAAGCGTCCGGTCCATGTTTCCGATAAAAGTGTTTCTTGACCAAATGTTTGTCCATAGTCAAATCAGGATTAATTTGATAAGAAATGTAGGCCATTTTTGCCACTTGTTCCATTACTACTGCATTATGAACTGCATCGTGTGCATCTTTCCCCCACGAAAAAGGTCCATGGTTTTTCACTATCACTCCTGGAATATAATCGGGGTTCATTCCGTAAAACCGACTTACAATCACTTTGCCGGTTTCAGCTTCATAGTCATATTCAACTTCCTGCTGAGTCATACTTCGGGTACAAGGAATGGCTGCACTGAAATAATCGGAATGCGTGGTTCCTATATTTGGAATATCCACGCCAGCTTGCGCCCATGAGGTAGCATAAGTGGAATGAGTATGAACAACACCACCAATATTAGCAAATGCCTTATAAAGTGCCAAATGCGTAGCAGTATCAGACGATGGTTTTAGTTTTCCTTCTATAATCTCACCATCCAAATTTACCACTACCATATCTTCCACTTTCATATCGTCGTACGAAACACCTGATGGTTTGATCACCACCAAGCCCGACTCACGATCTATGGCGCTTACATTTCCCCAGGTAAATATCACTAATCCGTGTTTTACCAAGTCAAGATTTGCTTTGAAAACAGTCTCTTTTAATTGTTCTAACATAGTTTTTTTATTTATTTGTTTGTCTGCAAAAGAATA
>DATFAW010000297.1:0-4337 GCA_035254165.1 Paludibacter sp. | reverse complement strand
ATATTCAGAGCTAATTTTGAAGTTTTCGAAAGCGTTTATGCTATAAAAATCAAGAAAAGTAAAATTTAATTTACTAATGATTAGTCTATTGAATTAATTCATTAAATTGCCAACAATAAAATTAGATATAACATGAAAATACTAAAATTAAGTTTTACAATTGTTTTGATGCTTGTTTTTTCCTTATCCCTTTCAGCACAAAATGTTGACAAGAAGAAAGGCAATCAAACGACAAAAATAACCGGGGAAGATTTACTTGGGATAAAGTCGGGTGCCGATCCTAAAAAAGCGGAACCCAATAAAGCCGGAAAATCCCGCAAGAAAGGTCGTCCGGTTGTTTTTACTGTGGGCGATTCAACCATGAAAAATGGAAAAGATGATGGCAGTAATAAACAATGGGGTTGGGGGCACTTTTTTGGAGATATGTTTGATACCACAAAAGTGTCGGTTGAAAATCATGCTTTGGGTGGGCGTAGCAGTCGTACATTTATTACAGAAGGACTTTGGGCTAAAGTGTTGGCTGCTGTTCAACCCGGCGATTTTGTTTTGATCCAATTCGGACACAATGATTCCGGTTCATTGAATGTGGGTCGTGCCCGTGCTTCGCTGAAAGGTAACGGTGATAATGATACCACGGTGGTTATGGAATTGACGGGTAAAGCTGAAACAGTTCATTCTTTTGGATGGTATATGCGCAAATACGCTCAGGATGTAAAAGCTAAAAAAGCAACTCCGATTTTGCTTTCGCATATTCCCCGCAATATGTTTACAACCAAAGACAGTGTAGCTGTAATGCGCAATAATGATGGTTTCGGAAAATGGACAAAAGAAGCAGCTGCTATGGAAAAGGTATTGTATCTGGACGCAAATCAATTGATTGCTGATAAACTGGATAAAATGGGAAAAGACTCTATTCAACTTATGTATTATGGCGATCACACTCATACTTCGTTGCTGGGTGCTAAGCTGAATGCGAAGACTGTTGCAGAGGGAATTAAAGAATTGAAAAGTTGTAAACTCCGGAAATATCTTAAATAATAATTCATGATGATAAAGCTAAATACTAACAGAAAGTTTAAAGTAGTTTTTCCAATTATACTTCTTTTTGTAGGTTTATTTATTCCAACATCACTTCTTGCCGATGTCAGGCTGTCTTCTTTATTTTGTGACCATATGGTGTTGCAGCGTGATGTAGCTATTCCGGTTTGGGGAATGGCTACTAAGGGAGAACAAATAACTGTAACTTTGAATAATGCGAGCCAAACAACAGTGGCAGATGGTTCGGGTAAATGGATGGTTCGGCTGAATAAACAAAAAGCCGGCGGACCATACCAACTAGAGATTAAAGGGAAAAACGTCGTAGCTTTGAAAGATGTGTATGTAGGCGAAGTCTGGCTTTGTTCCGGACAGTCGAACATGGATATGACCGTAGCAAAAGAAAATCGCTATTGGTGCGGGGTGCAAAATGAAACTCAGGAAGTGGAAAGTGCTAATTATCCTCAGATTCGTGTTTTTGATGTCGACTTTACGCCAAACAATACGGTTCAGACAAATGCTGTGGGACAATGGGAGATTTGTTCGCCTAAAACCGTAGGACATTTCTCGGCTGCTGCTTATTTTTTTGCCCGTGAAATCTATCAAAAACTTCATGTCCCCATTGGTTTAATCACTTCTGCGTATGGAGCAAGCACAGCCGAAACCTGGATAAGTAAATCAGCTTTAGAATCACATTCAAGTTTAAAACCCTTGCTTGACGCTTATAATCAGAAATGGGAAAAATTTGTTGCCGATAGTGCCGGTATAATGCAAAAGTATAAGGACCAATTGGCAAAATATAATGGTGATTTGGCAGCAGCTCAGGCAGCATCGGGTGACGTGAATGCCAAAAAGCCCAGAGTTCCACGTAATCCGGATCCGGAACTTGACCAACACAATCCTATTGTTTGCTACAACGGCATGATTGCTCCGTTAGTACCTTATGCCATTCGTGGAGCTATCTGGTATCAGGGAGAATCGAACGGTCCTTCTGCAACCCAATATCGTGAGATTATGGGAACGCTGATTGCTGATTGGCGAACACGCTGGGGATTAGGTAATTTTCCTTTCCTTTATGTTCAGTTGGCTAATTATGGCAAACCAATGACTGAGCCCGTTAAAAACGATCCCTTAATGATTGTTCGTGAAGCACAGGTTCAAAACCTTTCGGTTCCTAATACAGCCATGGTTTGTGCCATAGAAAATGCCGGTGATCAACCGGAAAATATTCATCCTAAAAACAAACAGGCAATCGGGTATCGGTTGGGATTAGCAGCGCGTGCTAAGGTATATGGTGAAAAAGTAGAGTACTCAGGACCTATGTATAAAAACTACAAGGTAGAGGGTAAAAACATTCGATTGTATTTTGATCATGTTGGCACCGGATTGGTGGCCAAAGATGGAAAACTGACCGGATTTGCAATCTGTGGTGAAGACAAAAAATGGGTTTGGGCAGATGCAAAGATTGATGGAAAAACCGTCCTGGTCTCAAATTTGGAGATCACTAAACCTATTGCTGTTCGTTATTGCTGGGGTACAAATCCTCCTGCAAGTCTTTCGAATAAAGAAGGGCTGTGGACACCGAATTTCAGAACAGATAATTTCTGATTAAAGTAGCTCTAATGTTTTATACTCGATGTTTCCGTTTTAATATGCTAATAAACAGTTATTCTAACTATGAAAACAAAATCTTTAATTATACCGGTATTGGTCTTCTTTGCCTCACTATCGACGATGGCTCAAAGACAGATGGAATACCTTGATCGTGGTGTCATTGCCATTCGTAATTCTAACGATTCGGTTTATATTGGCTGGAGATTACTGGGAACGGAACCCAATGACATCGCTTTTAATCTCTACCGTCAAAGCGGAAATAATAAACCGGTTTTGTTGAATAAAACTCCGATAAAGGAAAGTACTAATTTCGAAGATGGCAGACAAGATTTTTCAGTTGATAATTCTTATTTCGTAAAAGCTATATTAAACGGACAGGAACAAAAGGCAAGCAAATCATTTACCATAAAGGCCAATAGTCCGGCTCAGCAATATATCAACATAGCTCTCAGAACTCCTCCCGGATATACTCCTAACGACATTTCGGTGGGTGATTTGGATGGAGACGGAGAATATGAAATTATAGTTCATCAAACAGGGCGCAGTTTTGATACTCCTTCACTGGGTATTTCAGATATTCCTATTTTTCAGGCTTATAAAATGGATGGAACATTTCTGTGGCAAATAAGCCTTGGAAAAAATATTCGCGAAGGAGCTCACTATACTCAATTTATGGTTTATGATCTGGATGGTGATGGAATTGCGGAATTTGCATGTAAAACAGCTGATGGTACTATTGACGGACTTGGAAAAGTTATTGGAGACTCTACAAAAGACTGGCGAAGTTTAGATAAAAATAATCGTTCTACCTATGGTAAAATATTGGCTGGTCCTGAATATTTTACCATCTTCAGTGGCAGAACCGGTGAGGCTTTGGCAACAACAGATTATATTCCGAATCGTTATCCGATAAATGGTTGGAATGGTCATGGCGGAAATGGTAAAAGCGACAGCACAGGAAATCGTTGTGATCGTTTTCTGGCTTGTATAGCTTATCTTGACGGAGTTCACCCAAGCGTAGTTATGTGCAGGGGCTATTATGGAAGAACTGTGCTGGCTGCCTGGGATTGGAGAAATGGAAAACTGAATTCGCGTTGGGTATTTGATAGTAAGGATGGTGAAAATCCTTTTTCAGGACAGGGCAATCATAACCTGAGTGTGGCAGATGTTGATGGAGATGGCAAAGATGAGATTATTTACGGTTCTATGGTAGTAGACGATAATGGTAAAGGATTGTTTTCTACAGGTCTTCGTCATGGCGATGCTATTCATGTTGGTGTTCTTGATCCTGGTCACCCGGGTTTAGAAGTTTTTGGTATTCATGAGATTGAAGAAGGAACAAAAGGGCCTGGGGCTGCTGTTTATGATGCTAAAACCGGTGAGATACTCTATAAAGGCTCAATGGATCAAGATGTCGGTCGGGGAATTGCCGAAGATATTGACCCTTCAAACCCTGGTGCAGAGATGTGGTATTCGGGCTCAAAGGGTCTTTTGAATATGAAAGGAGAACGAATCGGCGATTCACCGGTTTCTACCAACTTTGTGATTTGGTGGGATGGCGACTTAAGCCGGGAATTACTTGATAAAAATCATATAGACAAGTATAATGTGGGAAGACTGTTTACCGCTGAGGGTTGTGTTTCTAATAATGGGACTAAAGCTACACCGGCTTTGAGTGCCGATTTGTT
>DATFAW010000296.1:0-2131 GCA_035254165.1 Paludibacter sp. | reverse complement strand
GTTCCAGTGGCAATGCCAGCCAAAGTTCTTCCTGTATGCCAATCCGCTTTTCCGAAACTTTGATAGAATCGGACACAGAGAAAATGGAATAACCACCTACAGCATTTTTTGCACGCAAAGCTGAGCGACAAATAATGCCGGGAATTCCATCGTAATTGAACAATGCATTGCGGTGACAATGACCGCCCAAAACGGCAAGTATATTGTATTTTTTCAAAACATCTGTAGCCTCTTTCCAGTTATCCACATCGCCTTTTTGAAGCGGATAATGCGTTACAGCAAAAACAGGTATTCCCGCTCCTGCTTTTTCCAATACTGTTTTCATCCAGTTGATATCCTTTTTTTGAATAATTCCGTTACCCGGTTTAGCCAGCGGCGCAGTAGCAAAGCCTATAAACTGGTAGCCTTTGTGTATAAATACGAATTTATCAGCCCCAAAAACTGTTGCAAAATTAGTTGCTTGCGGTTCTGACCAACGGATATCATGGTTTCCGGGAACGATATAATACGGCATATGAAGTTTATCGAGCAGTAGCTTCGCTTCTTTGAGCGAAACGGTATCACCCAAATTAGACACATCGCCCGAAACAAGCACAAAATCAATACCATTCATGGCATTAACATCATTGATGGCATTTCGAAGGTCCTCGGACGGTTGTGGATTTGTAGCAGAAATATGCGTGTCCGTAAAAAGTGCAAAGCGGAAAGGTTCCGTGGCAAAAGCTGCGAATGCGAAGGGAATAAAGAGCAGAAAAAAGATAAACAGATATTTTTTCATGCGAACAACCTGAAATGAAGCAATTTAATGCTAAACTGTAAGTTTTTATTTGGACGAACAAAGATACTAAAGCTAAAACAATTATTTGCGCTACATCAGCAAAAGTTTTACTAAATCTTAAAGCCTGTTTTTACAAAAAACGAAATGGAGCGAAATCCCGAAAGATTTGCTCCATTTTCTATCTCAAAAGTGATTCTTAAGATTTAAACATCAATTGACGTAATCTCAACTAACAATTCGTCTTTCATTACAGACTGGCCTTGTTGAACACGTATTTTGCGAATAATGCCATTGCAGTTTGCCGAAATTTCATTCTGCATTTTCATGGCTTCGAGGCTTAAAATAGGTTCGCCTTCGTTTACCAGATCGCCTTCGGAAAGGAACAAATCCACAATTTTTCCGGGCATAGGCGAAACAATATTGTGTTCATCTATTTGCTTGCCGTCTTTATCAATCATTCCGTGTCGAATGTACGAGAAAAGTGACTCCAGGCTGAATTTATATTCAACACCATTCACTTTGACAACCGCTTTATTCTGATCGCGCGAGACCAGTTCGCAGTGGTAGCGCTTTCCATTCCAATCGAATGCATAGTGAAGATCTTCCTGTTCCACGAAGTCTATATCTTCTTCTTCACCGTTAATAACCGGTTTTGATTCCTTTGGAATATAAATTTTGAAACGCTTACCGTTCTCACGTAAAGCGATAAACAATCGCGAAGCATCGCGCTTATAAACATATGTAGTTCCCATCTGATTATTGGCCTCTGCCCAGCCCTCTCCTTCGGAGAGGGAGCTAGGTTTGAGCATTTATGAAGTTTATATATAATTTAGCATTCTCAAGAAGTCCCTCTCCTCAAGGAGAGGGATTTAGGGTGAGGTCTAATAATTTAATCGTTTGTTCAATACCCACACATTCAACGAATCATTTTTATACGTTGGCAAATCCGACGAAAGTTGAAGATATTCGGAAGCATACATAATGGTAGCAGCCAAAGCTCCGATCATTTCATCCTCATCATTTTCAAGCATTTCAGGAGTATAAACCGAATCGACCCACCGGGTGGTATAAGTAGCATCGACAAATTCAGGATGTTGCAAAACCGCCCTGCAGAACGGAACAGTAGTTTTAAGTCCTATCAGATTAAATTCGTACAAAGCCGACAATGTTTTCTGAATTACGTCAGGACGGTCATTTCCGTGTACAATAATTTTAGCAATCATCGAATCAAAATAAGGCGTAACCACCGAACCGGTACGCACACCTGTTTCAATACGGATATCCTTATCTTTTGGAAAATATATTTTATCAATAAATCCCGTTTGCGGGCTAAAACGATTTTGAGGGTCTTCG
>DATFAW010000295.1:0-3367 GCA_035254165.1 Paludibacter sp. | reverse complement strand
TAACCGAGCATTACTTTCTTTCGTTGGGATTAAAAACCCACCTCCAAAAGGCTGAATTTATCGAATGGGGATTAGGATATGTATTTTAAAGTCCCCTCTGAAGAAAAAAAATAATTTTAAAATGCTGTAGTGAAAACTGGGCATGACTTAAAGCTATTAGGGATTTGGGGTTATCGTCAACACATCAACCATCAACGGAATGTCATCATTATCAATCCCATTAGCAATCAGATACGGTTTATCTTCGTTGAATGTTTCAAAAAACACGTCCCAGTTATCTTGTTGCAAATTCAAGCTTTTACGATAGAATTCGATCGCATCCGTGATTTTGTGCCGACACCAGGCCACATGCCCTGCATTGAGATAATCTTGTGCAGTTGGCTCATCATTCTCCAGCAATTTACCTGCATAATATTGAGCCTGTTGGATATTCCCCGACACAAACGAACACCACAAAATTGCCCGCCACACTTTTACATCTTCCTCCTCAAGAGCATCCAGCTTGAAGTAAATATTTAAAGCTTCTTTGAACTTATGCAATTCGACATAACAATGACCAATTTGCATCATAATGCCGGACTGATTTGGCTTCAAATAATCCGCATGTTGATAATACTCCAGTGCTTTTTCAAAATTACCTGACAAGCGGTAACAAAGTGCCATTTTTCGAACTGTCCATATATCATCGGGTTGAATAAAGTCGGCCTTCAGATAAGCATCCAATGCTTTAGAAAACTGCGAAGTTAGCTGATATGCATAACCTATTTTCTGGTAAAGCGCCGCAGTTGGCGAAGCCTCGTGTTGAATTTCTTCGAATAATTCCAATGCTTGCGAATAATGATTTTTCGAAAAATAATATTCTGCAATATTATTTTTAAAATCGCTATCCGAAGATAAAATATCAAACAAATAGGAACGATGCATCAAAAGCGAAAAAGAAAACATATCCGTGAAATCACCATGTTGGGGATTCAGTTTAAAAAAGCGGAATAGATCCTGAATATATTGCTTTGAAATATTTTTAGAAGCCAGGTCGGGAGACAGGATTGCCTCATCTTTCGCCATTTCATCCATCTGCTCAGCCTCCATCTTAAACGATTGTTTAAGCATTCCACGTTGCGATTCAGGCATTTGAAGTATACTCAAACAAAATGAATATTTGTCGGAATTACACATCAGATTATTAGCTAGAAATGCTGTTATCAAGGTTTTATCATCAGTAACGAACAATTCGTCGATATCAGAATAATGAGGATCGAAAGGCAAAAACCAATGAGAGAACTCCGCAAAAAAGGAGAAATTTTTAAGCAAAGAGAAAGTACTCATATACACATCGGCACCTTCCATTTGCAACTCACTCAATTCCTTCAACTTATCCGACACTCCGCTTTTTTCAAGCATATCTTGCCATTCCGGGTTTTCATCATTCCACTCATCAGTATTCAACAAACTATCCGGATCCATTTTATCCTTAAGCAAAGGACTGATTTTCATAACTTCCGGAAGAATTTCTTCCTGCATTTTCTTCGTTATCTTCTCAGTTTCAGCTGTTCCTATAATTTGGATTATAATATTTTGAAAATTCTCAACAACATGATTATCATCGGCCAACAGTACCAATCTATTTCGCACCGAAGGAAAGTAAGGCAAAAATCGATTGTATTTTGCCATTACAAAACATAAACCTACCAAAGCCCGCTGCTTAACTTGCTGATCGGCTACCTGGCAAGCATCAAACAGCAAAGCAAGTTTGCTTTCATCAAACGTCCGCCACAAATTAAGCGTAAGCGCTGCAACAACCATTGATTTTTCAACACTTGCAGGATATTCCTTATCCAACACCTTATTGAAAAGCGCCTTCTCTTCAGTTCGATACATGGTTGTAAGCCAAAAAAGGCTAAATAATTCAGGGAGTATCAACTCATAATTGGTACGCAAGCGTTTCAGTTCAACATCATGTCTTTCTTCACTGTTTTTCAACAGCTCCGATTGACTGTAAAAATATTTCAGTGCATTAAATAACTCTGTTGTTGAATTATATCGTCTTGTGTGAGGGAAATAGCGTTTCTGAGAATATTCAAAGTTGGAAGAGTTCCGAAAAAGCAGCTCTTCTCTCAGATCGGAATTTAGCACAAAAATCTTAGCTATTAATTTGTTGTATACCGATTTTCGTTGTGGATCTTCAACGCCGGAAATATAATATTGAAGTAAATAACGGTAGTTTTGTTGTAGATCGACTAATCGATCGGAATATTCACCCAATTGCAACTCATCTACTAAATCACTCGTTTTGTCGCATGCATTCTTCACTTGCCCCAAAGCAAGAAAGTGTAATGCCGATTTATAGGTTGCATGAATCTGAGCAGTATTCATATTTTCATTGAGCCTTTATGGTAAAAGTAATTTCGAAGAGCAGCAAACGAACCAAAGTTGAAAAAAAACGAATGTTCCGCAAGCAAATTTAGAACACAAAATTAAGTAATATTGTTTCGACAAGTATCAACCTTTTAGAAATAACCGAAAACTTACAGCAAGCAAAAACGAGAACTTACAGTTAACCTATTTTGCTGATTTTACGAAGTCTATCTTCATCTATGATTTTCAATTTACGACCATCCATGGCAATAACATGCTCATTCACAAAATTAGAAAGTGTGCGGATAGCATTAGAGGTAGTCATATTAGAAAGATTAGCCAAATCTTCGCGCGAAAGGTAAATACTGATGGTGGCGCCATCTTCTTCCACACCATAGTTTTCGCGCAAGATAAGAAGCGCTTCGGCCAGACGACCACGAATATGCTTCTGAGTCAGGTTAACCGTGCGGGCATCGGAAGCACCTAAATCGGTAGCCATTTCCTCTAAAAAACGGAAACAAAAAGCATTGTTATGACGAAGAATTGATAAAAATATATCGGCTTTTATCATGTACACAGTCGATGCTTCAAATGCAGTTGTATTGGTGTTATACGGTTCGTTAGCAATAATTGCACGATACCCGAAATGCTCGCCGGGTTTAAGCATTCTGATAATTTGCGAACGGCTACCAACTCCTTCTTTGTACACTTTTACTTTGCCTGCAGCTAATATCATCATGTGCGTTGGTTGTTCACCTTCGCAATGAATCTGTTCATTCTTTTTAAAATGATGAACAGTATAATTACTACGCACAAATTGCCTTTCGTCGGGCGTTAATACATCCCAAACCGTAAGAATATCTTCTAATGGTTTCAAATCAGAAACATGTTTTTTTGCCATAAGAATTCATCAGAAATATGTTTGACAACAATGTTATAAAGCACAAATTTAGTGATTTTTCGAGAAATAATACAATGTGTAGCAAAAAAAACAGTTTATTAGTTGCAAAAA
>DATFAW010000294.1:0-11172 GCA_035254165.1 Paludibacter sp. | reverse complement strand
TTAGAAAGTTGTGACAAAATAATTAACTCATTTATGAGGTTTAATGTAACGAATTTATAATGAAATAGCATCCAGTAGATAGTAGAACTTTTTAAAAAAGGTAAATCAATAATTATGAAGAAAATTAAGCTCCTCTTTTTCTTATTTATATTAGGGTTCATTGCAGTAAGCTGCGATACAAAAAAGGAATCGGAATTTCAGATGCAGAATGGACTTGTGCTGAATTATGGTAATCCGGCAGCTGATGGATGTGGCTGGGTGATTCGGATAGATAAAGTTGATTATTCGCCTGTAAATTTAGATACTAACTTTCAAAAAGATAGTTTGAAGGTCGTTGTAGACTATCAGGTTTTAAAGTCGACTTTCAATTGTGGATTGAGGGATTATGGATATCAACAGATCAAAATAGTGAGTATAAAACGGCCGTAATATGAAAATGCTGATTGAAAGCTCTTAAAGGCTATACGTTTTATTGCCTACTCGTAATTTAAGGAAAATATATGTCGGTGCTCTGCACCTCTTTTGTTTCTTTCCGACTGTATCCTACAAATATCCCGGTGCCCTGCACCTTATTTGACCGGACTCAAAGGGACGGCGTCCCGGGATATTTGTAGAAGCGCAATTATTGTTGAGTTTTGAGGTGCAGCGCACCGGGATATTTCTTGTTGTTTGGTAATTTATATGCTTTAAGTAGTATAACCATAAAGCCTTTGACTCTTTTCATCTCCCCACGTCCCCTTAACCCCTCGGTTCAAAACTTTCCAATCTCCTTGTCTGTTACTTATAAGTCAACGTTTCATGTTGTTTCCTTCGAAAGCTTGGTGCATGTAACTACAATTGATTTGTATAGCATTTGAAATATAATCTATCGCAAATGGACCTGTTTCTCAGGAAAGAAACCCTCTCCGGTTATTCATTTTGAATAATCTCCCCCGTACTTTAATTATCGTTTGGACATTCGTAATGGGTTGTTTGTTCTACCCAATCCTGGCTTTTGCAAACGAAAAACAATTCAACCAATGCCAGTTGCATTTATCTAAGCACCGCTATTTAGGGTGTGATTTTTATGTTTTACGTAAAGGCAATCTTTAAACTGACTTAAAAGTAAATGTTATGAAAAAGCTATTATGTATGTTACTGTTTGCGTTTGTTGCTGTTTCGGCAAACGCTTTAGTTTATTCTGTTACGGTTCCCGCAGGCACAAATGCCTGTTACATTGCAGGTGAAATGAATGGGTGGAGTCATCAGCTCATGATGAAGGTGGATAGCACCCATTATACGATCGAAATTGAAGATGCCAATGCTACCCATAAATATAAATACTGTTCCGGTCCGGGTTGGGGCTATGTAGAAAAAGCAGCCGATGGAACCGAAATGGATAACCGGTCTTATGCAGAGAAAGATACTGTAGCCGGTTGGGCGGCAGTTTATGACAAATCAATGAAGAATGTGGATATGGTATACAATGTCACTGTGCCCGAAGGTACCCAATGCTGCTATATAATGGGTGGCTGGGATGGTTGGACGGCGTTCACCGAAATGACAAAAGTGGATGATACGCATTATACCATTACTATTCCGTCAAACAACTTGCTCAAGTATAGCTATTTTGCAGGCAATGGTTGGGGCTATATGGAATTGGGTGACAATAAAAGGATGCGCGACGATAGGAGCTATTCACCCAACGATGTTGTTTTGAACTGGGCGGCAGTTTATGATAAAACCGTTCCGGACGACGATATAACCTATTCGGTAACTGTGCCTGAGGGAACCAATAGCTGTTATATAGCCGGAGGTTGGAACCGTTGGGCATTCATGGAAATGGAAAGGCTGGATTCTAAACATTTTGCTGTTACGGTAAGGTCGAACAAAGCCTTAAAATACCTGTATTTATCAGGTCCAGACTGGAATTGTGTTGAAATGGACCTGGCTAAAAATGAACCACCTATCAGGTCATACGCGTCCAACGATGTCGTTCAGAACTGGAAATTAGTTTGGGAACCCAAGAAATAAACTAATCGTAAAACTAAAATAAGAAAGCCACTTCAAATGGATGTTTGAAGTGGCTTTTTTTACACTCTTTCCGGCAAAATTTGTGAAAAAGAAAATTATTCGTATTTTTGACGTAAGTAATTCAGAATACTCAATAGAGTCTATATCGAATAAAATGTTATTGGATTGATAATAAAAAATAAGAGTAACCACTAAGACACTAAGTGCACAGAGCATCACTAAATGTTTCATACAAATATGGGATACTAAGAATAAAACATTCATGTTTTGTTCTTTATGTTGTTAGCATCAGATAATATCAGAAATTTTAAACTTAGTGTAGCTCTGTGTGCTTAGTGACTTAGTGGTAAGTGTTTTGTTCTCAATTTTATAATAAATTAATCTGAATAAAGTATATCGTAACTATTTACTTGTAACTACTTATGGAAACCGACGATAAACGTTTGACAATTCGCGAATGGGCCGAAGATGACCGTCCGCGCGAAAAGATGCTTCGGAAAGGCGCACAAAGTCTTTCGGATGCCGAATTGCTGGCTATCCTTATCGGTTCGGGCAACCGGGATGAATCGGCGGTGGAGCTCTCGCGCCGGATCATGCGCGATTGCCGGGATAACTTCAATGAACTGGCTCAACTTACGATTGCCGATTTGTGCAAACGTTTCAAAGGCATCGGCGAGGCCAAAGCCATAGCCATAATGGCTGCACTGGAAGTTGGGAAACGTCGCAAAACCAGTGAAGTGCTCGAACGGAAGAGAATCACTTCCAGCAAAGATCTTTTCGACCTTTTCGAACCGCAATTGGTAGATTTGCCCCACGAAGAATTCTGGATTGGCTTTCTCAATGGTGCCAACAAAGTGATCGAAATAAAACGATTGACACAAGGTGGCAGCCGGCAAACGGTGGTAGATATCCCGATGTTGCTCAAAATGGCATTGGAAAAATCGGCTCAGGCTGCGGTGGTAGCTCATAATCATCCTTCGGGACAAAACCGCCCGAGCCATGAAGACGAACAGATAACCCGTCGCATCAAAGCCGGTTGCGAAGCAATAGGAATCACCCTGCTCGACCATATCATCATTGCCCGCGGTGCTTATTATAGTTTTGTTGATGAAGGGAAAATATGAGCTTCGCGTTATTGCTTGTTATTCAGGTGACTAATCACACAAATAACCACTAATAACATCTCGACGAAGGAGAGATAAATAACACGAAGCAAATAACTCAATAACTATTCAACCAATGAACAACAAACTTTTAGAAGTAGAAAACGTAATTAAACAATTTGCCGGACACCGCGCGTTGGATGGAGTGAGCCTCACCGTTCCCGAAAATACGGTATATGGTTTGCTGGGGCCGAATGGTGCCGGTAAAACCACGCTGATTCGCATTATCAACTGCATAACTGCTCCCGATAGTGGCGAAGTGCGGTTGAATGGCAAGCGCATGACACCGGCCGACGTGCAACATATTGGATACTTGCCCGAAGAACGCGGACTCTATAAGAAAATGAAAGTAGGAGAGCAGGCTTTGTATCTGGCTCAACTGAAAGGGATGACTAAAAATGATGCACAAAAAGCACTGAAATATTGGTTCGGAAAATTTGAGATAGAGGCATGGTGGAATAAAAAAGTAGAAGAGCTCTCCAAAGGTATGGCGCAAAAGGTGCAATTTATCACCACCATTTTGCACGACCCGAAGCTGTTGATTTTCGATGAACCCTTCAGTGGTTTCGACCCCGTGAATGCCGACTTGCTCAAACGCGAAATCCTGGAATTGCGCGACAAAGGGGCGACTATTATTTTCTCCACGCACAATATGGAAACGGTGGAAGACCTGTGCGAAAATATCTCGTTGGTCGACCGGGCTAAAATCGTTCTTCAGGGCAGCGTGACCGAAATCAGGGCATCGCATGCAACCGACACCTATGTGGTTCGTTCCCTAAGTCCGATTTTGGGTAATGAAAATTTTGAATTGCTATCGCAATCAACTAAAAACGGATTGGTGGAAAGCACGATAAAGAAACAAATCTCCGGTGGAAATAATATATTGCTCACCGAGATAATCAAACAAACCGAAATTCTTTCTTTCGAAGAATTACTCCCAAGCATGAACGATATCTTCATTAAAACAGTGACGAAATGACCCCCGGCCCCTTAAGGGGAGGAAGATACAATACAACCGATTATCAAATGTTATATAAAACAGATACAATACAAAAGTAACTTAGTTCCCCTTTAGGGGCTAGGGGTAATAATTAACCATTATGTCTAAAATAGGTCTTATCATAAAACGTGAATATACCACGCGGGTAATGAAGAAATCATTCCTCCTGCTCACGTTTCTAACTCCGGTGCTTTTTGCCGGAATGATTGCGCTCATTGTTTGGTTGGGTGGAATCAAGGATGATAAAGTGAAAAAGATTGTTGTAATAGACAAAACGCACCTCTATACCAACGTCTTGAAAAGTAACGAGGCCTATACATTTCAGTTTGTAGATGCCCCTTTCGAAGAAGTGAAAAAACAAAATGCAGGGAAAGATCAGCTTACTGCGCTACTTTATATAACTGATAATTTGATCAATAACCCCAGGGCTGTCACCTTGTATTCCGAAAAGCAGGTGAACATGGAACTGAAAGGTTACGTTGCCGGTTTGCTAAACAAATACGTGGAAGAACAAAAGTTGGCTGCTTACAACATCCCTAATCTGAAAGAAATGGTGGAAAAATCGCACACCGAAATAGACTTGAAAACCATGAAGTGGGGCGATGATGGCAAAGATAAGGAAGGCTCTGCAGAACTGGCGTTGACCATTGGTATGATTTCAGCCCTTATGATCTACATGTTTATAATCATTTATGGAGCTCAGGTAATGAGTGGAGTGGTGCAGGAAAAAACAAACCGCATTGTGGAAGTAATGATTTCGTCGGTTAAGCCGTTTGAACTCATGATGGGTAAAATTATAGGCATTGCCCTGGTTGGTCTGACGCAGTTTCTTATGTGGGTGATCCTTACCGGAGTAATTTCGGTGGCGGTTGCTTCAGCTTTTGGCGGAAATATCGATGTTCATTCAGTGCAGCAAATGCAGCAAATGGGGCATGTGGGTGTGCAAGCTACTCCGGTCAATGCCATGCCTTCGGAAATGCAGAGCTTGTTTACCGCGCTGAATGGTGTGAACTATTTTCAGATAATTGGATTGTTCATAATCTATTTCTTAGGTGGATATTTGTTGTATGCATCGCTTTTTGCAGCTGTTGGCTCGGCAGTAGATAGCGAAACAGATACGCAACAATTTTCCATGCCGATTATGTTGCCGATTATTTTTGCTGTCTATGCCGGTATTTTTGCCGCTCAAAACCCTGATGGACCGTTAGCCTTTTGGTGTTCGATGATTCCGTTCACTTCGCCCATTGTCATGATGGTACGCCTTCCATTCGATGTCCCTATTTGGCAAATCATTCTTTCTTTGACTATCTTAGTGCTCTCGTTTGTAGGTACCACCTGGATGGCTGGTAAAATCTATCGAACCGGCATTCTGATGTATGGTAAAAAAGTATCCTGGAAAGAACTTTGGAAATGGCTGAAATACTAATTATGATTTATGAGTGATAAAGGTATACTTGAAACTAAAAGCTTTAGTTTTGCTGTCCGGATAATCAAACTCTATCAATACCTGGTTGATAATTCTAAGGAATATGTTTTGAGTAAGCAGCTGTTGAGAAGTGGAACAGCCGTTGGTGCACTTGTTAAAGAGGCGCAGAACGCAGAGAGTAAAATGGATTTTGTTCATAAGCTTGGAATTGCCCAGAAAGAATGTGCTGAAACAAGTTATTGGCTCGAGTTGCTAAGAGAAACAAACTATATAAAAACAAATGATTTGAAAGTATAAATAAGGATGCTGTTGAAATATTAAAAATGATACGAAGTGCTATCCTCACAACAAAAGCAAACATAAAATCCAACACTCATAATTCATAACTCATAACTAACAATATGACTCCTCCATATTTACAACCAACCGATCAGGTTCGGATTATTTCTCCTTCAGGTTCAGTGAATCCTGAATTTATTGATGGTGCTATAAAAATGCTCACAACCTGGGGTTTAAATGCTACCGAAGGTCAATTTGCCCGTTCAGAATATGGTCGTTTTGCCGGAACGGAAGAACAGCGCGTTGCCGATTTGCAACAGGCTTTGGACGACCCGAATGTAAAGGCCATTCTCTGCAGCCGGGGAGGGTATGGGTTGGCGCAAATTATCGATCGGCTTGACTTTTCAATGTTTATGAAATCGCCTAAGTGGGTGATTGGTTTCAGTGATGTCAGTATCCTGCATAATACCATAACTAATTTAGGTATTGCCTCTATTCATGGCGTCATGTCTAAGTATTTTACCGAATTACCTGCCGATGCGGATCAAATCCAACGTATGAAAGAGATTTTGTTTGGAAAACTTCCGGTTTATCAGGTTCCACATCACGCACTCAATAGATTTGGCGAAGTTACCGGAAAACTGATTGGCGGAAATCTTTCGGTCTTGATCGGGCTGCGTGGAAGCCGGTTCGATATGCAGTTTAAAAATAATATTCTTTTTATCGAAGACGTTGGCGAAAAAGCTTATCATATCGATCGGTTGATGCAAAATCTGCGCTTAAGCGGAGCCTTGGAGCAAATTTCCGGTTTGGTGGTAGGTCAGTTTAGTGAGTGCGACGAAGATCCATTAATAAAAAAATCCATTGCCCAACTTATTTCAGACTCAGTTAAGGAGTACGATTATCCGGTTTGCTTCAATTTTCCTGCCGGTCATGTTGATTACAATTTGCCCTTGATACTAGGAGCTCCGGTAAATTTAAGTGTGACATCGGAGGGAACTAAATTAGAATTTTAATTTATTTATACATTTCCGGATACAATAATTCAGTTTTGAAAAGAATCACTTTTTTTATTAAAAAGAGAAAACGTGTCCCTTTTTGTTCCCTCAAAAATCATATCTTTGCAAGAAGTCAATCAACAATTGCGTTATTCTTATGCCTTTACAAAAACATACATGTTTCATTATAACACTGCTAGCTCTAATAGTTTTTCCGTTTGCCCAGTTGCATTCGAAAACAAACGAGTTCGCAGCATCCGATTCAACCCGTATTAATTATTTGTCTCCAAATGAATCTGCACTTTCCGATTCGGTTGTACACTATGGAAAATTATTTTTAAATACCCCTTATCACTACGGTTCGCCGGGTACTTCATCTTTCGATTGTTCAGGCTTCACGTCCTATGTATTCCGAAATTTTGGTTATAATCTGGAGCGTACGTCAATAGATCAATCAAGGCAATTTGATCCGGTTGATAGAACTCAGCTTAAAACCGGAGACTTGGTTTTCTTTTCGGGCCGCAGACGTAGTAAGAATGTTGGGCATGTTGGGATTGTTGTTTCAGCCAAAGGAAACGGAGAGTTTAATTTTATTCATGCTGCGGTTCATAATGGTGTGACAATTTCAAGTTCGTCGGAAGCATATTATACCAAACGATTTTTGAAAGCAAGCAGGGTGATAGGAGCAGGGCCAATATTGACAGCTTTTCATAAGATCATATCTAAGGCTTTTAAGAACAATGACCCTGAAGCTCCAAAGCAAGCCCAAGCCAGAGTCCAACCTCAACTTCAATCTCCGGCTCAGTCACCTGTCGCAGTAAAACAAACAAAAAAAGTCATACCGGCCGAGTACCATCGGGTGAAATCGGGTGAAACTCTTTCGTCTATTGCTCAAAAATATGGGATGACCATTGATGAGCTTAAAAAGAAAAATAATATTAAAAGCAATAAATTAAGCCTTAAACAGCGAATAAAAGTAAAGGATGAAGAAACAATTACTGAAACGGTAAATGTACCTGCTGCAAATCCTACAAGAATAGCCGCAAACACTGCTAATAAGGCCGAATCTTCAAAAACCGATCAGGAAACAAAGCAAACAAGTGCTTCTCACATAGTAAAGAAAGGCGAAACGCTTTCCAGCATTGCAAAGTTATATAATACCTCAGTGGCAGAGTTGAAGAAGATTAATAATCTTTCTTCCAGAAAACTTCACCTCGGTCAGGAACTTAGCCTGAACCCACAAGCAGAACCCACTAAGAATGTTGAAGTTACTAAAGTGGAGACCCCGCAAAAGAGTGCTACACATAAAGTCACTTCCGGAGAATCATTATTCAGCATCTCAAAGTTGTACAATGTCTCAGTGGCTGATTTGAAGAAGATTAATAATCTTTCTTCCGGAAAACTTCGCCTTGGTCAGGAAATAAAACTGAATCAACAAGCTGAAACGGCCAAAAGCGTAGAAGTTGCTAAAGTGGAAACTCCACAAAAGGGTACTACGCATAAAGTAACTTCCGGAGAATCTTTATACAGCATTTCTAAAATGTATAACATTCCGGTGGATGAATTGAAGAAGATCAACAATATCCCTACCGGGAAAATTCGTCCCGGTCAAGAGCTCAAACTAAATCAGCAAGCTGAGCCAGCCAAAAGCGTAGAAGTTGCCAGGGCAGAGCCAAAAGCAGAGGCACCGCACAAAAAAGCAGGTGTGCATAAAGTTACATCAGGGGAGTCGTTATACAGTATTGCCAAAAAGTACAATGTTTCATTCGAAGAATTGAAGAAAATCAATAATATAACTACAGGAAAACTTCATCTTGGTCAGGAAATAAAGCTTTCTCAAGAAGATGACGACGATAAGGGCAAAAATATAGCAGTTGCAAAATCGGATAATAAGCAAGTTGGCAGGGCTGAAACTGCAGAAAACACGGTTACTTATAAGGTGAAAAAGGGTGAAAGCTTAATCACTATTGCAAACGACAATAATATCTCTGTTGAGGAATTGAAGAGGATCAATAATATGACTAACTCCAAAATTCGATTTGGTCAGGAATTGAAACTCACACAAACTTCTGAGAAACACAAAACTGCAAGCGCAAAAACTAAAGGCGAGCCTAAGAGCATTCAGCACAAAGTAAAATCCGGCGAGTCCTATTACTCCATTGCCAAAGATTATGGCTGTACGGTTGATAATTTAAAAGAATGGAATAAAGCATCGGGAAGCAAGATTAAGATCGGAGCAAATGTTGTTGTATATCCAAATTCAGGCAAGAAAAATTTATAGTCTTAATCAAATAAACTTTGCAATACAGCAAGTGAATGTAGGCCGTGAAACTCGGGGATGTGTAGCCGATAGTACTCAACCAAGCATTTAAGCAAGTTCGTGCGTTTTTCCCTTGTCAAAATCAGTTTGTGCATGTTTGAGTAGTCTGTCTGTAATAAAGAGATAAAATCGGTTGCTGTTTCAGGCAGAAGGAAATGGGCGTGAAGCGGCTTATCTTTCAAAAACACGCCATTCATCAAATCAAAATACTTTCCATTATTATCCTCCATATTTGGCTCAAAGCCTAAGTATCTCGACAGTTTAATCAGGAATACTAAATGAAAGTTTGCTATTCCTTCTTCGCAGCAATCCAATTGCTGGATTGAATTCTCCAAAAAAAGAAACAAACTCTCGTCAGGTTCTGTTTGACGTAAGGTTCGAAAAAGAATCTCCGAGAGAAACAATGCCACTGAATTTTTAATCGGATTAAAAGGTATGCTTGTGAACAGACATTCCATTTTCATATCCTTTATACGTTGAATATCCTTTCCCGGAATGTGGAAAACATCCATTTCCACTATCGAAAGTGGTTGAAGGAACGCTGCCCTGCATACCGACTTCTTTTTATTCACACCATAAACCATGTACGACACCCGTCCAAATTGTCGGGTGTAAACCGTAATTATCGTTGACGAATCAGTGTGCTTTATCGAATGAAGTACAATTCCGGTAGTTTTAATCTGCATAAAAGTCTGTTTAGGCTACAAATGTAACAAAAATGTTGAGTGAAATGCAGCAACTGATTCAGGAAAAATGAAGCATGCAAAATTATGACCGTTGATAAATAGCAGTTTACAGAAACTTTGAAATATTTATTTGAAATCCCTTGCCAATTCAAAAAAGTGCCGTATATTTGCACCCGCAATTGAGAACAACAACACTCAGTTAAACCAGATTAACTGGTCCATTCGTCTATCGGTTAGGACGCCAGGTTTTCATCCTGGAAAGAGGGGTTCGACTCCCCTATGGACTACAAAAAAAGAACAAGAAATTTAAAGACTAAAATAAAGCATTGAGATGGCAAATCATAAATCATCGATTAAAAGAATACGTCAAGCTGACAAGAAAAAATTGCACAACCGTTATTATGCAAAAACAGCGCGTAATGCTGTGCGTAAATTGCGTACTACTGCAGATAAAACTGTTGCTACTGAGATGTTACCTAAAATCAGTGCAATGTTAGATAAATTGGCTAAACGCAACATCATTCACAAAAACAAAGCAAGCAACTTGAAATCGAAGTTAGCTGTTTATGTGAACAAGCTGGCGTAATTGCTTCTTGTAAATAATACAGAAGCCCTTTTCCAATTGGAAAAGGGCTTCTTTGTCATACCCATAATTTGTTTTAAACGGGACCAGTGTCCCAATCATAATTTTGAATTTTCAATTTACTAACTGATCGCCGTTTTTGCCTTCTTCATGTTTTAATAGGTTGGCTGTTTTGAGGCTCTGTGATGAATTGTAAGCGCTTATTTTGCATATTACATGGAAATCTATATCTATCCATTCGTTTACGCGTAACAGCCCCAACATTTCTACTGGTGGAATAAGGCCGAAATCGCGAATGTTGATTTTTTCCTTTCCATTCAACGTGTATAAATCGCCTTCTTGATTCGAAGTTATTGGAATGTTATATTGTTTTGTCTTTCCTGTGATAGTTATATTTACAGATACATTCGCTTTTGAAATATAAGCACTGGCTGCTTTGGGTTGTATCTCAAAATAATTTAACTGGATATTGAAATTGGGGTAATTGTCAGCTTTTACTAGCTTTAAGAAGTCTCTCAAAGCCATTTTATTCTTAGACTCGAAACCCCTTACAAGAATTGATTGCTGGTTTTGACTTAAAACTATTTTGTCTTTATTCTGTGTTGCCGTTATAATAAAGTTTCGTTTTAGTAGTTTATCTCCACTCTGCGAGAGTTTGAAAGGCAATAGATTGGTACTCCCATTTATAGTTAATGAGCTGTTCC
>DATFAW010000293.1:0-2391 GCA_035254165.1 Paludibacter sp. | reverse complement strand
ATAACTCGAGCGTTGGTATAATTAATTTTTACAGTATAAAATGATTCATTTTCTTTGAACAGAATTTCAACAAACCTTAAGTTCATTGCTTGAATCATGAAGAAACAGTTCCTCATTTTACACTTAATATTTTTGCCGTTTGGGATCATGTCCCAGACTTTGCGTAAGCAATTTACAATAGTCAGAACTACTATTGCTCCTAAAATTGACGCTAATCCCAACGATAAAGCTTGGAAACAGGTCGCTGCTATTACAGACTTTATTCAACAGAGTCCTGTAAATGGAGGAACTCCCTCGCAACGTACTGAAGTGAAGATGATGTACGATGATAAAGCTATTTATGTTTTGGCTGTGCTTTACGACACTAAACCCGATTCTATTTTCTCGGAACTAGGTGAACGGGATTCGGGTGATGAAGCTAGTACCGATCTGTTCTCGGTGGAAATAAACCCATACAACAATGGCTTGAATTCAATGGAATTTATGGTTTCAGCAGCCGGTGTACAAATGGATTCAAAAAACGATTTAGATGCTATGCACAAAACATGGGATGCTGTATGGAAAAGCGAAGTAAGAAAAACGAATGAGGGTTGGATTGCTGAAATGGAGATCCCATTTTCGGCTATTCGTTTCCCTAAAAAAGAAGTGCAACTTTGGGAAATAAATTTCTTTCGTCTGATAAAACGCAATGGAGAAGCGATTACGTGGAATTTTGTAGATAAAAACAAAAATGGTTGGCTCAATCAAGCTGGCGAAATGCATGGATTGAAAGACATCAACCCTCCGGTACGCCTTTCGTTAATGCCCTATCTCACAAGTTATTTAAACAAAGATAAAGTTTCGCTCAAAGGAGGTCTGGACTTAAAATACGGCTTAGACGAAAGTTTTACACTTGATATGATGCTTATTCCCGATTTTGGACAAACCCGGGCAGATGATGCTGTCCTTAACCTCACTTCGGTTGAAACCAAATATGATGAAAAACGACAGTTTTTTACAGAAGGCACCGAATTGTTTAGCAAAGGAGATATTTTCTATTCCCGTCGCATTGGCAGCCAGCCTCGCAACTACGGCAATATTTCATCACAATTAGCGCCACACGAAATTATCAAAAACAATCCGACCGAAAGCAATCTATACAATGCCAGCAAAATTTCGGGACATACCTCGTCTGGTTGGGGCGTCGGCTTATTAAATGCTGTCACACAGAAACAGGCTGCAGAAGTAAAAGACACTCTAACCGGGCTCACGCGCAGCATTACCACACAGGGAGTTACCAATTACAACCTGATAGTAGTGGATAAAGTTATAGGTAAAGAATCATATATTAGTTGGGTAAATACCAATGTTGCCATTCCGGAAGAGCATCATCTGGCTAATGTTTCTGGACTGGATTTCAAATACAACTTTCAGGGTTACCTGCTTTCGGGAGATGCTTTTCTAAGCTACATCCGAAATAAAGAAACTACTAATGCTTCAACTGAATTTGGGCAACGCTTTAACCTTAATTTTTCGAAAACGAAAGGATTATTCCGGTATGAATTATATAACAGCGTATTGAGTAACAAGTACAATCCTCGTGATTTCGGTTATTTGGAAAACAACAATCTAATTTCAAATACATTGAAATTACAGTATTTAAACTATGCTCCCTCCAGGCATTTCAATGAAATTACGGGTGAACTGTATGTCTATTACGATAATCTGTATAAACCACTATTGTATAGTCGCCTTGAATTATCGGGCAATTTGAAATTTATTTTCAAACAATTCAATTATGTAAAGTTATATCTAAGTGCCACACCCATAAAAAAGTATGATTATTTTGAACCACGCGTTGAAGGTTGGAAATACAAAGAACCTACGGCAGCTTTTGGAGGGATTGAGTATTCGTCCGATTTTCGCAAAAAACTTGCATTCAATGCTCTTGTGGGATATTGGCGTGCTTCACAATACAACAAGAGTTCATGGGATATTTCATTTCAACCACACTATCGTGTCAATGATCGACTTTCACTCAACTATCAGTTTGCCAGCACCATTTTGCAAAATGCAATTGGGTATGTGGATAAGAATGCAAACAATGATTCTATTTTCTTTGGTCGAAGAAATATTATCAACATAGAGAATATCGGAACGGTAAAATTATCACTTTCAAACAAAAGTTTACTGAATTTTCGATTGCGACATTATTGGTCGAATGTTGGTTATCAATCCTTCTATCTTTTGAAGCCAAATGGAGACATGCACGATATAAGCTTATCGAAAAATTACGATGCCAATGTCAGTTTGCTGAATGTAGATATTTCATACACATGGCAATTCCTTCCAGGTAGCGAGTTATCCATGGTTTGGAAAAACTACTATTCAATATCTAATCAGAACAGAGGA
>DATFAW010000292.1:0-6953 GCA_035254165.1 Paludibacter sp. | reverse complement strand
TATTTCAACTCAATAATTGCATATTTATTACAATCTAAATAATTTTATACAGGAATAAAGAAAAATTTCTTTATTCCTTTTGCACTATAAAAAAAAAGACTACTTTTGTGTTTGAAAAAAAGACTTTGGTTTAGCGAGATAATAAAAACAAATATAGATCAATTAATTTAAAAAAAATGGCAAACTTGGATTTAAGCAAGTACGGAATTTCGGGTAACTTCGAAATCTTACACAACCCAACTTACGAAGAATTGTTTCAGGCAGAAATTGACCCTGCAAACGAAGGCTTTGAAAAAGGTGTATTAACAACTTCAGGCGCAATATCGGTAGATACAGGTAAATTTACCGGCCGCTCACCTAAAGATAAATTTTTTGTAAAAGATGCAGTAACCGATAAACACCTTTGGTGGGATGGAACAATCAACCGTCCAACTACTCCAGAAGTTTTTGACCATTGCAAAAACCTGGTTACAAAACAACTTTCTTCTGCAAAAAAACTGTATGTAGTTGATACATTCTGCGGTACAAACGAAGATACTCGTATGAAAGTACGTTTCATCATGGAAGTAGCATGGCAAGCTCACTTTGTGACTAACATGTTTATCCGTCCTTCTCACTTCGAATTGGCTAACTACGGTGAACCAGATTTCGTAACTTTGAACGGTTCTAAAACTTCTAACCCTAACTGGAAAGAACAAGGTTTGAACTCTGAAGTATTTACTTTGTTCAACCTGACTACTAAAATGCAGGTTATCGGTGGAACCTGGTACGGTGGCGAAATGAAAAAAGGTATTTTTGCCTTGATGAACTACTATTTACCATTGAAGGGTATGGCTTCCATGCACTGTTCTGCCAACGTAGGCAAAGATGGTGACGTAGCTATCTTCTTCGGACTTTCAGGAACTGGTAAAACTACTCTTTCTGCCGACCCAAAACGTTACCTGATCGGTGACGATGAGCACGGTTGGGATAACAATGGTGTATTCAACTACGAAGGTGGTTGCTATGCCAAAGTAATCGATTTGGAAAAAGACAAAGAACCAGATATCTGGAGAGCTATCCGTCGTGATGCTTTATTGGAAAACGTAACTGTATTAGCAGATGGAACTCCTGATTATTCTTCAGCAGCTTCAAAAACTGAAAACACCCGTGTTTCTTACCCAATTTATCATATCAACAAAATCGTTGCTCCTTCACGCGCAGGACACGCTAAGAAAATCATTTACCTGTCGGCTGATGCATTTGGTGTATTGCCTCCGGTATCTATTTTGGACGAAAAATCAGCTCAATATCACTTCCTTTCAGGCTTTACTTCAAAATTAGCCGGAACAGAACGTGGAATCACTGAACCAGTTCCTTCTTTCTCTCCTGCATTTGGTGAAGCATTCTTGACGTTGCACCCAACCATGTATGCTAAAACCCTTATTGGTAAAGCAAAAGAACATGATGCAAAAGTTTACCTGGTAAACACCGGTTGGAACGGAACAGGAAAACGTATTTCGTTGAAAAACACCCGTGCTATCATTGATGCCATTATCGATGGCTCAATCGAAAAAGCTGAAACAATCAAGGTTCCAATTTTGAACCTGGTTGCTCCAAAAGCATTGAACAATGTTGATACAGAAATTCTTGACCCACGTAGCACCTATGCTGATGTTGCTGAATGGGAAACAAAAGCAAAATCTCTTGCTGCTAAATACATCAAGAACTTCGAACAATACTGCGACAACGACGATGCTAAAGCATTAGTTGCTTCAGGACCACAATTGTAAGAAAACAATAGAGCCAAGACATAAGATTTTAGACTTGGTTTGTAAAATAGAATGAGCTGTTCGATTAATTTCGGACAGCTCATTCTTATTTATAGGTAGCTACAAAACACTTTGGTTTGCACAGATGCATTAGAATGATTAATTTTGTGTTATAAAAAAATGACTCATGGAAAAATATCAAATTGACTTCTACCTAAAGCTAACTCCCACCGAACAACTGATACTAAAAGCAATAGCACTGAAAGTAAACGTGGCTGATGCATCTGAAATTACAGACTTTTTGATGTCCCAGCAGAAACTGACCCAGAAAGCGGTGAAAGATTGTATAGAACAGGCGTTGAGATACAAACTGATTGAAGTAACCCCCGCATTTGGATACAACAGGAACAGGTATAAAGTAATCCTTCCCTTTATGCTCTTTATTTATCCTGAGTTATCCGGCTTTGATAAGGAGTGGCAAATCATGGAAAAAAAATCGTTTGATCCGTTTTATGTGGATGAACGAATTCTTTTCAGGAATTTCCTGTATTGCCTTTTATATGATCCAAAAGGCTTTGCTGTTGCCCAGCTCAGACTTATCAACCGGAATGAAATATTAGGATTGCCTGAAATGGCAAAGATATTTGATTACCCGGCTTACGATAAACACCTGTCAAAAATCAATTTTGAGTTCATGAAGGCTCTGTTTGTTCAAAAAATGAACTGCCTCATCCTTGAGTTGCATCCGATTAATGAAATAAAAGAATTTACAGAGAAAATAGATACGCTGATTGCCCCGGAGAATAAAGGTAAACTTCCGTTTAACGAGGACAATATAAACTTCTATTCGGGTAAATTTGAGTTACTGGATAAAACAGTTGGAAAATCATTGCACTACAACCTGGGTACAGCATGTTTGACAAAAAATGACTTCAAAACGGCACTCACGAATTTCGAAAAAGGCTTAAAACTGGAGCGGACTGACTTTAAAGGTTTGCAACTACCACTGAATTTACATTATTCGTTCTATTACCTCTCCACCCTGCTTTGCATCGACCCGGAAGAAGCAACCCTTCGTTTCCAGAAAATACTGAATGGGCTTGAAAAAAACAGTTATTCATCGTTCGATTTATATTTTAAGACGATTGGTTACAATGTATTAAACAACACCACCGCCAAAAAATCGACAACAGATTCGATGTTTGCCTACGTGAAGCAAGAGCACAACGATTTGCAATCGCTTTTATTCATTTGCATTTGTTACCTGGCCGATGCAAAACCACATGCGGCTGTGCAAAATGCCATGGAATTGGTCGTTACCAAGGCATTCAAAGCCGGAAACTTGATTTTGGCTTATGAGGCCGCTTTTGCCATGAAGGTTTGGTTCAATTCGGCCAGTAGTGTGGAGCTGTACAACCAGATAGCCGGAGAGATGAGCTATAAACCAGCTATTTCGCTTATTTCAAGGCAAGAGGACTGGGAGAAATCCTTGAATTTACTAATGAATCTGGGAGGCGACAAACCCACTAAGATGGCTAAAGACAAAGAAACAACATCGCGAGTAATCTATCAGTTTAACCCGAACACAGCAGAAATCCAACCGGTAGTGCAAACCCGCAACACGAAGGGATTATGGAGCAGCGGACGTAACATAGCACTCAAAACTTTCTTTGAAGCCAAAACACCGGGCATGACCGAGCAAGATATACGTGTGTCGAAAACCCTGAAGCATTATAATAACTACTACGATGGGTCATATTATGAGTTCTCAAACCGTGCCGTTGTTGAATTGGCAGGGCATCCCTACGTCTTTTTGGCTGGAGGAAAAGAAATTCCGGTGGAACTCATTGCTGCCCAACCCGAAGTGAAAGTAGTGAAATCGGCTTCGGGTTATTCGCTTAGCATCGATGTAAAAAAACTTACCAACAGGGTATTTGTGATAAAAGAAACCAATACCCGTTACAAAGTTTATGATTTAAGTATCAATCAACTCAATATTATCCGGGTATTGTCGGAACAAAAAATTGTTGTCCCCGAACATGGAAAAGATAAACTGATCCAGTTGCTGGGCGGAATCAGCAAACACGCAACTGTTCATTCCGATTTACTGACATCCCCCACTGATAATACCAAGGTTAAAAGCGTTGTTGCCGATAACCGGGTGCGGGTGCAACTCCTACCCTTTGGCGACGGACTGAAAGCCGAACTTTTTGCCAAACCGTTTGGCAATCATCCTCCCTATTGCAAGCCGGGTGTGGGAGGCAAAGTACTTATTGCCAATGAGAATGGAACGCAGCTTCAGGTAAAACGCGATTTGAAAAAAGAAACCGAATACTCCAATGCCTTGCTTGTCGATATTCAGGCATTGGAAAGCATTGATATGTCCGACGACCTTATCGCATTTGACGAACCGCTGGATTCTTTGCATCTGCTGGATGTAATTGCCAACCACAAAGACAAATGCGTGGTAGAATGGCCGGAAGGCGAACGGTTTAAAATCCGTGCAACAGCAAACTTCGCCAACCTGAACTTACGAATTAAAAGTAAAACCAACTGGTTTGAACTGGAGGGCGAACTGAAAGTGAATGAAGACACGGTGCTTACCATCCAGCAATTGATGGGACTTGTTGCCAAAAGCCACGACCGCTTTATTGAACTGAAAGACGGTGAATTCCTGGCATTGAGTGCCGAAATGAAAAAACGCTTGGAAGAACTTTATACCTATACCACTTCCGGCAAAGATAGTTTGCATATCAACAAATTTGCCTCAGTGGCATTGGGCGATTTTTTCGATGATGTGGAAAACCTCAAAACCGACAAGGCATGGAAAGAATTCCAAACGCGCATTGAAAATACGCGGGTGGAAGATGTAAAAGTGCCTGCCACCCTTGAGACCGACCTTCGTCCATATCAGGAAGAAGGTTTCCGCTGGATGACACACTTGGCCGAATGGGAAGGCGGTGCTTGTCTGGCCGATGATATGGGACTGGGGAAAACCATCCAAACACTTGCCATTTTACTGCACCGTTCCCAAACAGGTCCGGCTTTGGTCATTTGCCCGGTGTCGGTTATGGGTAACTGGATAGCCGAAACACAGCGCTTCGCTCCCACCTTGAATGTAAAAACTATGGGAATTGGCAATCGCGCACAAACACTTCAAACACTCGAAGCGGGTGACTTACTCATTACTTCGTATGGCCTGTTGCAATCGGAAGAAAAGCTCTTTATAGAAAAAGAATTTGCCACTATTGTACTGGATGAAGCTCATGTGATTAAGAATTTTGCCACCAAAACATCCAAAGCCACCATGCAACTCAAGGCATCTTTCCGGGTGGCACTTACCGGTACACCTTTGCAAAACCATTTGGGCGAAATATGGAACTTGTTCAACTTCGTTAACCCCGGATTATTGGGCAATATTCAACATTTCAATGATACTTTTGTAAAACCGGATAACGAGCACGCCCGCAAGTATCTGCGCAAACTCATTGCTCCGTTTATACTACGCCGTACCAAATCATCAGTGCTCGATGAATTGCCACCCAAGACAGAGATTATAAAGAAAATACAACTTTCGGAAGCTGAAATGGCCTTTTACGAAGCACTGCGCCGACAAGCGATACTCAATCTCGAATCCGGCGAAGGAAACCAGGGCGCAAAACATCTTCAAGTCCTTGCCGAGATTACCAAACTCCGTCAGGCAAGTTGCAATCCGGCGTTGGTGGATGCCAACGTGAACATTGCCTCTTCAAAACTGGAAACTTTTATTGAAATAGTGGACGAACTGATTGAAAACAAACACCGTGCATTGGTGTTCAGCCAGTATGTGTCGCACCTAAGCATAGTACGGAAAGCTTTGGACGAAAAAGGCATTCACTACCAATACTTAGATGGTTCAACACCTATTCCTGAGCGTGAACGCAGTGTGAAGAAGTTCCAAAGCGGCGAAGGAGATCTGTTTCTTATCAGCCTGAAAGCAGGAGGACTGGGATTAAACCTTACAGCTGCCGATTATGTTATCCACATGGATCCATGGTGGAACCCGGCTATCGAAGACCAGGCTTCAGATCGGGCACATCGTATCGGACAAACGCGCCCGGTAACCATCTACCGTTTGGTAGCCGAAAATACCATTGAGGAAAAAATCATACAACTGCACAATACAAAGCGCGATTTGGCTGAATCGTTGCTCGAAGGTAGTGACCAGTCGGCACGCATGTCGCTTAACGAGTTGGTTTCGTTGATTCAGGAAAGTTTGTAAGGATGGGTAAAATATATATCTTGAAAGAGATGAAAAATGCAACTCAGGTTATTAAATGTTCCGACTGGCAACATGGACATTTATACCTATCGCCAAATCTGGAACATGAAGTCATATTTTCGTTCGTTTGATTCATTTTCATTCGCTTTTAGCCTTAAAAATAGAAAATGGTGAGCATATACCCACCATTCTCCGATTAATTTTCAATTTTTACTATTGGTTATCAAAAAGATAATTGACTATCGCCAAATTTGATACATTACCATTAACTTGTCATTCTTATCTGCGATTCCAAAGAATTTCTTTATTGCATCTATTGTTGGATCTTTTTTGGAGATATATCCGTCTTTATTTACATTGTAATCAGTTAAACCATTAGGATCTATCATATTCACAGGATTATTGTGGCAATATACATAAGGCGATATTTCAGGGTATTTTTCACATAATGGATCCACACCAGTCAATATCTAAAAAATGGTGAGCATATACACCCACCATTTTCTATTATAATCATATAAATCTTTATTGATTTACAAGTGCTTACTTAAGTAACGCCAAATCTGATACATTACCGCATTACCCATTAGCATTAAATGGGACCAAGAATCCGTATTCTTTTTAACGTATCTCCAATATCTCCTTTATTGATTACTTTTAACCTAGGATCTAATCTATATAGAGTATCGATTAATTTACCTCCAATAATTGCTCTCAATAGAATTGTATCTAAATTATATTTTATAACATTGTTGTCCGCTAAAATCGGAATTTTATTCTTAAACCTATTCTCATGGCTTTTGAGCCATGTTTTTAGTGATTTCTCAAAAGTAAGCCCTTGTATTCAAAAGTAAGGGCTGTTTGAGGATTGTTATTAACCTGAGTTCGGGATAAGGATTTTAAAACCCAATTGATAATTGAGGTGAATTTTCCCATTCAAC
>DATFAW010000291.1:0-5522 GCA_035254165.1 Paludibacter sp. | reverse complement strand
AATTTATAAACACATTTAATAATACTTTAGAAAAAAAATGAAAAAATCACTTTTAGTCATTCTCTTTGTTTTATATTATTTGTCCGGTTTTTCTCAATCGTCAAAATCACCGTTAATGGGCTGGGCCAGTTGGAATCAATTCGGAGCAAAGATAGATGAGTCCATTATAAAAGGACAGGCAGATGCAATGGCAACAACCGGACTGGCCGCTGCCGGTTACAAGTACTTAAACATCGACGATGGATTCTTCAATGGTCGTAATGCCGATGGCAGTTTAAAGATAGACAGCATCAAATTTCCATATGGAATGAAATCCCTTGTGGACTATATACATTCCAAAGGCCTTAAAGCAGGTTTCTATTCCGAAGCTGGAGAAAACACCTGTGGTTCGCAATACAGCGGACAACCCGGTGGAGTGAATGGTGGGATGTATAACCATGACCAACAAGATGTTGATTTGTTCTTTAAAATCTGGGGATTCGACTTCCTGAAAGTAGATTATTGCGGAGGACTGGTACAAAAATTAGACGAGAAAACACGTTATACCGCCATAAAAAAGGCGATTAACAATACCGGCAGAACCGATATTAATTTTAACGCCTGCCGTTGGCAGTTTCCCGGTACCTGGGTTACTAGCGTTGCTGATTCATGGCGTATGTCAAACGACATCAATTTTGCACCGGGTTCCAAAGCACAATGGAAAAGCATCCTTGGAATTATTGACCTGAATAAATACCTGGCACCATACGCCAGCCAAGGGCATTATAACGACATGGATATGCTTGAAGTGGGTCGCGGACTGACGGCTGAAGAAGACAAAAGCCATCTGAGCATGTGGTGTATCCTTTCTTCTCCCCTCGTATTGGGAAATGATTTGACCAAGATGTCGGCAGAGACAAAAGAAATTATTACCAATGCCGAAGTCATTGCCGTAAATCAGGATACAACGGGATTGCAGGCACATTTGATTTCCGACAATGGAGCCGGATTACAAATATGGGCAAAACCATTGAACGGTAAACAAAGTAAAGAGCGTGCCGTGGTATTGTTTAATCGCACAGAAGCTCCGGTTTCGATGTCAGTGAAATGGAAAGATCTGAATCTGGCAGGCTCAGCTACAGTTCGCAATCTTTGGTCGCATACCGATTTGGGTAGCATGGATTCTATGTACACCGCCACCGTTCCTTCGCATGGCGTGGTGATGTTGAAGGTGACAGGCAAACAAGCAAAATTGCAGGAAGTCTTTGAAGCGGAATATGCCTGGATAAATAATTTCAATCTGACACAAAACGGTGAAGTGCTTTCCGGACAAGGCAGGGTGATTGCCGATAGTAAATGTTCCGGACATGCAAAAGCAGCTTGGTTAGGCAACCGTGCCGATAATTATATTGAGTTCCGCGATATCTATGCAAACTTTGCAGGGAACTATAATCTTACCCTTACCTACATAAGTGCCGGAAACCAACAGGCAACCCTCAGTATAAACGGACAAGACACACTTTTAAAATATTTGATTTCCAAACCATTAACCCCTATAAACAACACTTTTGCTGTAAAACTAAATAAAGGCTACAATACCATTCGTTTTGCCAATGCAACCGATTGGTTACCAGATATTGATAAGATCCAACTTAATTTAAATGAGTATGAAAAGAAATCAAGATGAATCCATAATGGCAAAAGAACCTTTGCCGGCAGTTATCTTTCAACAAAAACAGTAATAACACATAAAAAAACGCATTCTTACTTTAGCGCTGATTGTAGGAACAATTTGCTCAGTTCATTCCCAACCAAAACAAACCGGTAATTCGAAAGCCATCAGCCCCGACCTGACCTGACTGGAGTATTCTTCGAAGATATAAACTATGCTGCTGTTAAAGCTACAAAATAATTTGATTTCTGGATAGGAGAGCAGATGCAAGACTGAATGCTGAAAAAGCTTCACCAGTAAATGTGATGCATTGTGCATAAAAATAGTGACCATTTTGACTTTTGGTACAAAAGTAGAATATGCGGAACAGACTAAGTGGAATGACCTGGAAATCCGTATTCATTCTGGAACAAACGGTAAGTTACTTTGTATGAAAATTATAATTACAACTTTACATATCAGAAATAACAACATGAATATCAGAAAACTAATCTCTATCACAATCATTGCATTATGCTTTCTTGCAGCGAATTTATCGGCTCAGGATTATCCGAAAGTAATTCTGCGGGGCGATTATCCCGATCCATCCATTATTCGTGATGGAGAGGATTATTATATGACGCATTCTCCTTTTGTATATTCTCCGGGGTTTCTTATCTGGCACTCGAAAGACCTTATTAACTGGGAACCTATTTGTCGGGCATTGGTTAGCCATACCGGTTCAGCGATGGCACCTGATTTGGTAAAGTATAACAATAAATTCTATATATACTATCCTGCAGCCGGAACCAACTGGGTAATATGGGCAGACAATATTCGTGGTCCATGGTGTAAACCAATAGATTTAAAAGTGGGCAATATTGATCCCGGTCATTCTATTGGTGAGGATGGTAAACGATATTTACATGTTTCTGATGGATATATTGCTCCATTATCGGACGATGGCCTTTCTATAATCGGAGGAAAAGAGAAAATCTATTCAGGTTGGGACTATCCGGCAGATTGGAAAACGGAAGGTAAGTTTCTGGAATCTCCTAAAATTACCAAACACGGTGACTATTTCTATCTGACTACCGCTGAGGGCGGAACTGCCGGACCTGCAACCAGTCATATGGTGGTTTCGGCCCGCTCTAAAAGCATTCATGGACCATGGGAAAATTCGCCATATAACCCCATTGTGCATACTTACAGAGCCGATGAGCGCTGGTGGTCGAAAGGACACGGCACCATCATAGACGATATAAATGGTAACTGGTGGATTGTTTACCATGCTTACGAGAATGGTGATTATTCACTTGGAAGACAAACATTGCTTCAACCTATTCAATGGACCAAAGACGGATGGTTTTATGCAGAAAAAACTGCAAAACCTATTGAACCCAAAGGTACTCCGGTTAAAGTAGGAATGGAGCTTTCCGATAGTTTCAAAACAGAAGAACTCGGATTGCAATGGACAACGTGGCATAACTACGACCCTAAAAATATAGTTTTGAGAAATAACAGCCTTTATATGAACGGAAAAGGTGCTGATCCCAAAGATGCTCAATTACTATTAACCACAGCCACCGATAACAACTATGAAACGCAGGTTGAGGTAACACTTGGAAAGGGAAGTATTGGCGGTTTGGTTCTGTTTTATAACGAAAAAGCATTTGCCGGTATCAGCTCTGATGGCAAGAAATTTATTATTTACAAGAATGCTGAAGAACAAATAACCAAACCAAATAAATTCGGAAATCATTACTTCCTGAAAATTGTAAATACACATTGTATCTGCGATATTTTAGTCAGCAAGAATAAGCAAGAATGGGATAGTATTTATACAGGATTGGATGTGTCGTACATGCACCATAACAAATATCATGGATTCTTTGCTTTGCGACCGGGCTTGATGGCTGCAGCAAATAGTAATGTAAAATTCAATGATTTTGTGTATAAACCACAGCAAGGTTATTTGTTCGCTTATTTTACCGATAAAAATAAGAACAAAAACGGTATGCATTTGGCGTGGAGTCGTGATGGTTATAAATGGGCTAAAATAGGTGATGAATATAGTTTCCTGAAATCTGATTATGGTGAGCAGGATAAAGATAAAAGAATGCGTGATCCGTTCCTTATGAAAGGAGCTGATGGATTGTGGCATTGCCTGTGGACGATTAACTGGGATATAAATACAATCGGTCATGCAACTTCAGCGGATTTAATTCATTGGAGTCCGCAACAAACTATTCCTATTATGGACGGTTACGAAGTTCGTAACTGTTGGGCTCCCGAGATGATTTATGACGATGTAAATCAGCAATATGTCATTTTTTGGTCAAGTACAATAAAAGAAAATGGTGTATGGAAAACAGAATCTGGTTTTAAGTATGACAATCGTGTCTATTATAGCACTACCAAAGATTTCAAAACTTTTACACCAGCCAGGCTTTTCTTCGATCCGGGACACAACGTAATTGATCCAACTGTAAAGAAAATAGGGAACAAATATTACATGATCTACAAAGATGAACGGGAATTACCCACTCCTCAAAAGAATTTACTTGTTGCAGTGAGTGATCATGCTGAAGGTCCTTACGTAAAGATATCAGATAAGCCATTTACAAGAAGCTGGGTAGAAGGCCCTGCGATATGTCAACTGCCTGATAATTCTTACCTGGTTTATATGGATGCATACAGAGATTTTCGTTTCGAGGCTATGCGCACGTACGACTTTAAGGAGTGGATGAATGAAAGCGGTAAGGTGTTATTACCCGAAGGAATCAAACATGGTTCTATCGTAAGCGTTCCATTGGATGTTGTCGATGAGGTGATTTTCAATCAAAAAAAGGCGGAAAAGGAAGCACAAAAACAGGATTCAACAGAAGGCGTTATAGCTCCGAAGCCGGTTTTTAGAGATCCGGTTTATGATGGCGCTGCCGATCCAATTGTTATCTGGAATCCGCAGGTAAAAAAATGGTGGATGTATTATACAAACCGTAGAGCCAACCAAACCCAACTGCCTGGTGTAAGTTGGGTATTTGGGACTCCTATTGGGATTGCCGAATCAGCCGATGGTGCAAACTGGAACTATTTAGGCACAGCAAATTTCCCCGACCTGCCGATCGAATGCGGGGGAAAGGATGCTACACTGTGGGCTCCTGATATTGTGTTGGGCGACGATGGTAAATGGCATATGTACCTTAGCATCGAACCGGGCATTGATGTAAAATGGGGACTGCCCGGTTTTATATCTCACCTCACCAGTACAAATCTGCGCGACTGGAAATACGAAAGCCGTCTCAGTCAATTTGGAACAAGAGTAATTGATGCTGACATTCTTAAAATGCCAGATGGTATGTGGAGAATGTATTTTAAAGATCAATCGAAATACTCTCATATAAACATGTCCGAGAGCAAAAACCTTTACACTTGGTCAGACCCTAAAGAGGTTCTGAGGATAAATGGGGAAGGACCAATTGCTTTTCAGTGGAAGGGTTACTACTGGCTCATTATTGATACATGGAATGGTCAAACTGTTCACAGGTCAACTGACGGTAATACATGGGTTGTTCAGCCGGGTGCCCCTCTTTTACCCGATGATGAAGGTACAGGAAAAGATGACGTTCCGAATGGATTACATGCTAATGTTGTTGTCAGCAACGACCGTTTATATCTGTATTATTTCACTCATCCGGGGCGGACTGGCACTGATAAGAAAAAAGATACTTATGAGCAGCGTCGCACCTCTATTCAGGTTGTGGAATTAGAACTGAACAATGAAGGTTGGATTATTGCCAACAGAAATAAACCTACACATGTACAGCTACAACAGCCTAAATAACAGCGTCCGATAATTCCGGATTATCCGGTTTATCCGGTTTATCCGGTT
>DATFAW010000290.1:0-6756 GCA_035254165.1 Paludibacter sp. | reverse complement strand
TGTACGTCGGATAGCCGGGCGCCTAACAAAGATTGTTGAGCCGTAAGGACTTCCAAATAGGTAGAAGACCCGAACTTCATCAATTGTTGTGTTTTATCCACAGCACTGTTTAAAGACTCAATCTGTTGTTTTCGCTGAATGCATTTTTCTCCTGACGATTGATATTGATACAGGGCATTGCTCACTTCACTGCCGGCGTTGAGGATGCTTTGCTGAAAAGCAAGCAAAGCTGCTTGTTGTTCTGCCTTGGCTATTTTTAGTCTTGCCGTGTTAGCTCCTTTGGCAAACAAGGGTTGCGTGAGCGATCCTACAGCCGACAATAAAAACTTGCCTGGGTTGATAATAGCACCTCCGGCACTGTTGGTCCAGCCTGCCGATCCGCTCAAGATAACCTTCGGGTAAAAAGCAGATCGTGCCTGATTGGTATTGTAATAACTGCTGGCCAGAGCCATCTCAGCCTGCTTTACATCCGGCCGGTTTGAAAGCATCTGCAAAGGAATACCCACCGATAATTTTTCGGGCATTTGCTGACCGGCAAGTGTTCCTCGTTGAATCTGCCGCGGCCCTTGCCCAATCAATAATGAAAGCGTATTTTCCGTTTCACGAATTTTTCGGCGAAGATCCGGCAAAGTGGCATTAACCTGGAAATAGGTTGCTTCGCTTTGCGATACCGCCGCCTCGTTTGTCATGCCGGCTTTCTTCAACAATTTCATGGTTTGTACATTCTCTCCCCAGTTATTAGCTGTTTTTTCTGTAATTTCTAACTGGGTGTCGAGCATTAGCAAGGTATAATAGACATTAGCAATATTGGCAATAAGCTGTGTCTGCACTGCCTGCCGGTAAGCTTCACTTTGCAACAGCGAAGCTTTAGCCTCCCGTTTCGCATTCAGTAAACCGCCAAAGAGATCAACTTCCCAACTTGCTGTTACCGGTAGTTGATAGGTCGATGCAGTAGCTCCATCAAAACGACCAACGGTTCCCTGCGGCGCCAGTGCCAGCGAAGGCGCAAAAGCCAGGCGAGCCGCCAGTAAACTAGCTTTGGCTTCTTCCACCCGAAGCATAGCCGTTTGCAAATTCACGTTATGCGACAGTCCTTGTTCTATCAGGACCTGAAGTTTTGAGTCGCGAAACACTTCTTTCCACGGAAGATTTCCCATGTTGGTAGTATCAGAAGCCAGCGTGTCTTTTACAGACACCGTGTCCCGATACATGCCTGAAGTGGCTACCTTCGGCCTTTTGTACGATGTATAGATATGGCAACTGCTCAATAAGACAGTTGCACACATCACAAGTATTATTTGTTTTTTCATTACGATTAATCTTTATCAATTTTAGTATACTGCTCAAGTTCAGGTATAACTTCGCTCACATCCAAACCTGTTTTCTGGATAGGTTTAATCTTTTCCTGCAAATATTCAAAGGCTACAAATAATCCCGGCACTACAAATATCTGGCAGAGAACACCTATCAACATACCACCTACAGCACCTCCTCCAAGCGTTTTGTTACCATTGGCACCAACACCACTTGCAAACATGAGTGGCAACAGACCAATAATCATGGCCAACGAAGTCATCAGGATAGGACGCAGACGGGCTGTTGCTCCAAGTACCGCCGACCAGGTTATACTCATTCCTGAATGTCTTCTTTGAAGAGCAAACTCGGTAATCAAAATGGCATTTTTAGCTAACAGTCCAATCAACATAATTAATGCAATTTGTAAGTAAATATCGTTCTGAGTTCCCATAAACTGAGCAAAAATGAAGGCTCCTGCCAAGCCAAATGGAATAGAAAATATTACCACCAATGGTAAAACGTAACTTTCATATTGCGCACTTAGCAAGAGGTAAACGAAAACAAGACAGAGCGCAAATACAATTGCGGTAGTACTTCCTCCGGTACTTTGTTCCTCCCGTGTCATTCCGGAAAATTCATAGCCATATCCCGTAGGTAGGGTCTTTGCAGCAACTTCTTCAATGGCTTTAATAGCGTCGCCGGATGTAAACCCGGGTTTTGGAGCTCCGTTTACGGTCATCGAAGTAAACATATTGAATCGGTTGATAACATCCGGTCCATATACTTTCTTTATGGTCATAAACTGGCTGATAGGAGCCATTTCACTTCCATTGCGAACAAAAATACTATTCAGCGTTTCAGGATTGATACGGTATTTTGCATCAGCCTGAACGTATACCCTGTAGAGTTTACCAAAACGATTGAAGTTAGATACATACATTCCACCGTAATAGCCTTGTAGCGTTTCAAGGATTGTATTTGGACTTATACCTGCTTGTTTACATTTAGCAGCATCCACATCCACCTGGTATTGAGGGAAAGTGGGGTTGAACGAAGTTATTGCTCTTGCAATTTCAGGTCGCTGGTTTAAAGCTGCCAGAAAGGTTTGAGATACCTGGCTGAAATTTTCCAGACTACCACCTGTTTTATCCTGAAGATTCAGCTCGAAACCATTGGTCATACTATAACCGGAAATCATTGGCGGTGCAAATAGAAATATCTGGGCATCTTTTATTGCAGCAGTTTGCATGTATAACATACCAATAACACTGTTTACATCTTGTCCTTTACCTTTGCGCTCATCCCAGTTCTTTAGCCGGCAGAAGAAAGTTCCATAAGAACTACCTGCACCCGATAAAAGGCCATAGCCGCTAATTTGTATATTGCTTTCAACCGATGGATTGGATCTTACAATCTCGTTTACTTTTTTCAGTGTTTCTTCAGTACGCTCCAACGACGTTCCGGGTGCCATGTTTACAGCCATCATAAACATTCCTGTATCTTCGTTTGGAACCATTCCTGTTGGTGTAAACTTCATTAAAAGAACTAATATCACACAACTAATACCAACCAATCCAAATGTTATCCACTTACGGTTAATAATTAAGGATACAACTCCTTTATATTTTTCCAGCAATGTATTGTAAGTAGTATTGAAAGCTAGATGGAAACGATCAATAAAAGTTGATTTTTTACCATCCTCGTCATGAGGTTTAAGGAAAATAGCACACAATGCCGGACTTAAGGTTAAAGCATTTAACGCCGAAAAGCCAATAGCGACAGCCATTGTAACACCAAATTGACGATAAAATACACCGGAAGTTCCGCCCATGAAACTTACCGGGATAAACACCGACATCATTACCAGGGTAATTGAAAGAATAGCTCCCGAAATTTCATTCATAGCGTCAATCGAGGCCGTCTTGGACGAATTGTACCCCTGATCCATTTTGGCATGAACCGCCTCGACCACCACGATCGCATCATCCACCACTATCGCAATGGCGAGTACCAGTGCACTCAAGGTAAGCAGGTTTATACTAAATCCAAACAATTTCAGCATAAGGAAAGTACCAATCAAAGCCACCGGAATAGCAATAGCCGGAATCAGCGTAGAACGGAAGTCCTGCAAGAAAATGTACACTACCAATACAACAAGAAGAAAAGCTTCCAATAATGTTTTCAGTACTTCGTAAATTGAAGCAAATAAAAAGTCATTGGTATTCAACATCGTGTCATATTTAACCCCTGTTGGCAAAGACTTTTCAGTCTCTTTCATTAAGGACGTGACGTTGTTGATAATTTCAGTTGCATTTGAACCCGGAGTTTGATATACGATACAAGTTACCGAATTTTTTCCATTGGCGTAACTATTTAAATTCGTTGATTGAGCACCCAATTCTATTCGGGCAACATCCTTGAGTCTTAGGACATTTCCATCGGAGGAGGCTCTGACCACAATGTTTTCAAATTCTTCTGTTTTCTGTAACCGTCCTTTTGACTTCATTACATACTGAAATGACTGTTTGCCATCTTCTCCAAACTGCCCGGGAGCCGCTTCAATATTTTGTTCGGCTAACGCCGCAGAAATATCACCTGGCATTAGCTTATATTGAGCCATTACTTCCGGTTTAAGCCATATACGCATAGAGTATTCACGTGCTCCCAATACCGCCGCGTCGCCGACACCCGGTACGCGCATAATTTGCGGTATGATGTTTATCTTGGTATAGTTTTGCAGAAACGTTTGGTCATACCGGTTGTCAGAGCTATATACGGAGAATACCATTAGCATGCTTGTCTGACGTTTGCTGGTAATAACACCTACTTTAGTTACTTCTGCCGGTAGTAATCCTTGTGCCTTTGTCACGCGGTTCTGCACATTAACTGCTGCCATATCCGGATCGCTTCCTTGTTTAAAATAAACATTAATGGAAGCTGTACCATTATTCGCAGCACTTGAACTCATATAAGTCATATTCTCCACACCGTTGATTGATTCTTCGAGAGGAGCTATAACACTGTTCATTACAGTTTGAGCATTTGCACCCGTATAGGCTGTGCTAACCTGAATAGTAGGAGGTGCAATACTAGGGTATTGTTCGACAGGTAACGATACAAGCCCGATTATACCCAAAACAACAACAAACACTGATATTACTGTTGAGAGTACCGGGCGATTTATAAATCTATCTAATTTCATATTTCTTCTATTTTAATAAACGTCTGTTATTTAGACGCCTTTTCAGATGGTTGTTGAGAAGCGCTTTTCTTTGTTGCTGCTTGTTCTGGAGTTAGTTCTTTAATCGTCATTCCATCTTTCAGCGTTCCAACACCTTCAATAACAATTTTATCACCAGCTTTCAACCCCGAAGTAACAACATAGTTCTGCCCATCATCCAATGTAAATATTTCAATTGGGGTGTTTTTGACTGTTGATTTACTATCAACTACATATGCAAATTTCTTATCCTGAACTTCATAAGTAGCTTTCTGTGGAATGACAATGCAATTATCCATTTTATATGGAATCAACACTGATCCGGAGCCGCCACTTCGCAAAGTCTGACGTTTGTTAGGAAATTTAGCACGGAGGCTAACCGAGCCGGTGGTTTGGTCAATTACTCCACTCATGGTTTCAACCTTTCCAGTTTCCCCATAGATATTTCCATCAATCATTTTCAATTCAATAGCCGGCATTTTCTTCAAAATTTCTTTAGAAGAATTTCCATTGGCAGTGAGACCAAGTAATTGTCTTTCTGTCAATGAAAAATAAGCATACATTTCAGAAATATCGGATACAGTGGTCAAAGGTGTAGTGCCACTTGGACTAACCAAACTTCCCACACGGAAAGGAATACTGCCTACTATTCCATTCGATGGACTTGTTACCCGGGTATATGACAGGTTTTTCTGGGCACTCACCAGTTGAGCTTGAACCTGGGCTAATGATGCTTTGGCCGACAGCAAAGAATTTTCTGCTGCTTGTAAATCATAAGAGCCGATAATATTGCTCTTAGCCAATTCCCGTTTGTTTTCAGCTGTGAGTTGCGCTGTAGCAACATTTGCTTTAGCAACATTAACAGACGCGCGGGCAACATTAACAGCTTCTTCATATTGAACAGCATCAATCTGAAACAATATCTGACCTTTATGCACGATAGAACCTTCGTCTACACAAAGTTTAGTTATAGAGCCCGAAACCTGTGGACGGATTTCAATATCCTGTTTCCCTTTAATAACAGCCGGATAAGAACTTTTCAGTTCTACATTCGAATTACTTAATGTAGTGACGGCATATTCAGGAACCATAGTTCCTCCTTGCTGAGCATTCTTTTTGCAAGAAAAGAAGAACAAACACACAAACAACACTCCAAAAATTGATAATGGAGCAACAAACAATCTAGCTTTTTTCTTAATCATAAAACATATACATTATTGGTTAATATACTCTACCTATACCTAAAAAAATAATAGCTGCAAAGTTCTTAATAATCTAAATAGAAAGAAAGTCCCAAAGTTCACAAAAGTTGTTCTTTTTTTCAGCACTATTTCTTTTTTCAACTAAATATCGCCTATATTTGTGGTCTAAATAAGAACCAACTATGGATTATAACAAACTGCTTTTGACTGAAAACTCAGCCATACTGAATGATGATTTTGCAATGTATTCCGGTCTGGAGAACTTTTCTTTTTTTATGGAATATCCCATCCGTAGTGGTAGGATATACATAGGCCTGTGCTTGAATGGATGGATCGAGTTAGAGGTTAATCTGGTGAAACATGTGACAAAAAAAAATGAAGCAATCATGATTTTCCCAAACAATTTCGTATTTCATCACAAAACAAGTCCTGACTTTAATTTTGCTCTATTTTCCATTTCAAGTACATTCTTTCAGGAGTTATCAAACGACCTACGTAAGTATCCACTCTATTTTTTATTTAAACAACGATTTCCATTTATCATTCTCAACCAAACTGAAATGGATCAGATTATGGAGTACTATCATTTGATGTGGAAAATTACAGAAGACACTCATAATGATTACAAAAGAGATATTATTAAACATCTGTTGACTTCGATGACAATAAATATTCACAAATATGCAACTCAACAATGCATAGAAAAACCTGCCCCGAAATCACGAAGAGATGAGATGATTGAAGTTTTCTTTTCTTTAATATTTGAACATTATAAGGAGGCAAAAGATGTTTCATTCTATGCCGATAAACTTTGTGTTTCTCCCAAATATCTATCCACCATAGTAAGAAAGAGAGTCGGAAAGACACCAAAGGAATGTATAGATCATTATGTGATTTTGGAGAGTAGGATTCTACTTGAATCAAATTCAACCATTCAGGAAGTATCGCAACAATTAAATTTTCCTAATCAATCATTCTTTGGTAAGTATTTCAAAAAGCACACCGGCATGTCACCCTACAATTACAAAAAATCAAGGT
>DATFAW010000289.1:0-3096 GCA_035254165.1 Paludibacter sp. | reverse complement strand
ATAAGAAATCTTAAGAATAACGCTGAAAATTTTTTCTGTTTTTTTTCGAAATAATCAGCTTTTATATTGTAAATTTGTTCCGTAATTATTTAAACGTATCCGATTATGAAAAAACAATCTATCATATTCATTTTAAGCATTTTGGCATCAACTATATTCTTCTCTTGCACACATAAGACGATTAAAACTGAAGAAAAAGACTTTGTAAAAAAGTACTATTTATCTAAAGATACCACCAAAGGTGCTTTGAGTATAGACTTTGAAGTTGAAATTCCGGTTGCTTTTGCCAACAAAGAAGTGTTGAAATCTGTTCGGGAAGTTATCATAACAAATTTATTTGGCCAAGAATACGTTTCGCATGCCAATGATTCTATTGTTCAATTATTTAGCAATGAACTAGTTGCCGAATACAAAGAAAATAACGCACCTTTGTTAGATGAGTTAGACAGCACAAACAGATATTCATTTGACAATGAGCATACTTTATCGGGCTTCAGCTTGCTTAGCGATAAAAAAATATATGTTTATGGAATTGAGAGGTACGTAAACATGGGCGGAGCACATGGACTTGAAACACGCAACTATTATAATTTTGATTTAAAAACAGGAAGCTTAATTACCGAAAAGGACTTATTTAAGGCCAATTACGCACCTGAATTAATCAAGCTCATTAAAACACGAATTGTTGAGGAAAGTAAAGAATACAAAGATGAGAAAAATTCCGAGCCAATTCTCAATTTAGAAGATACAGACTATTGGATTGACTCAATAAAACCCAACAACAATTTTTACATTACAGACGAAGGGATAAACTATGTATTCAACCCATATGAAATTGCACCTTACTACTTGGGCCAAACTGAAGTTACATTACCATTCAATAGACTTGACAGATTACTGAAGCCCAATAGCATCATTGCCTATTTGGTTGAAAAAAATGCCAAACAATAGTTTCCAACAATAAATCAAACCTAAATGAATTCTTTCTTCGACTTATTAAAGAACCGACGCAGCATACGCAAATATTTACCAACAGCTGTTGAACAAGATAAAATCACCTTGATTACTAAAGCTGCGTTGATGTCACCATCATCCAAACGAAGTAATCCCTGGGAGTTTATTGTTGTTCAGGATACTGAAACACTTCAAAAACTAGCCGGCTGTCGACTTCATGGTTCACAGTTTCTGGCTGAATCACCTTTAGGAGTTATTGTAACTGCTGATACAACAAAAACTGATGTATGGATGGAAGATGCTTCCATAGCTGCTATTATCATGCAGTTGCAAGCTCAGGATTTAGGACTGGGAAGTTGTTGGATTCAGGTTTACGGTCGGAATAAAGATGATGAAATGACCACAGAATCATACATTCGGGGCCTGCTGGATATTCCCGAACATTTTGCAGTACTGAGCATCATCTCAATCGGTTATCCTAACGAAGAACGAAAACCATACGATGAAGGTAAATTAGCTGTAGATAAAATTCATACCGAAAAGTTCTAACAACATATAATTCAACTCTATGTCATCAAAGAAAGATAACCGGTTAGCATGGGGAGTAACTTTACTCATTTTTGGGTGTTTGTTTCTGCTGAAACAAGTTCATATTCTTCCTTCTGAATTCGAATCATACATTTTCGATTTTAAAAACTATCCACTCATTATGGGGATAATTTTTCTACTTTGCCATAGCAATAAAAATATAGGGATTGTTCTGATAGTAGTCGGACTGCTTTTCAGATTATCTGACATTATTCAACTCACGAGACATATTTCAGATTTTATTTGGCCTGTTTTACTCATACTTGCCGGCGCCATCATGGTTTTCGGCAAAAAGAAGTAACGCTGAAACCATATTTTCACCAATTAAATAACAGTCAACCACCAACTAATTAGAAATTTATGGAAATTGTATTAATCGGTTCGGGAAGCGTTGCCACACATCTGGGTTTAGCACTTCAGTCCAAAGGAGTTGTTATTAAACAAGTATTTAGCCGAAATCCGGTCAATGCTGAAAGCCTGGCGAATAAACTGGGTACAACTTTCGTTGATGATATTGCAAATCTGTATATGAATGCTGACATTTATATTTATGCATTGAAAGACTCTGCGTTGAAAAGCGTGTTGAGAAAAATGGATATGCCAAATGGTATTCATGTGCATACCGCGGGAAGTATTCCGATGAGTGATTTCGAAGGGTATACAAGCCGGTTTGGTGTATTTTACCCTCTTCAGTCTTTCTCAATTCAAAAAGAAGTTGATTTTAAAGAAATACCAATATGTATTGAAGCTTGCAGTGCTGAAATTCAGCAAGTCTTAGTCAATTTGGCAAAACTGCTAACTGATAAAATTTACACAGTAAATTCAGAGCAAAGGAAGAAACTCCATTTAGCAGCGGTATTTGCATGCAATTTCACAAACTACATGTACGACATTGCTTCTCAGATTTTAGATGATTCTGATATAAAATTTGAAATAATACAACCACTTATTGCTGAAACCGCCAATAAAATTAAGACCTTGAGCCCATATGATGCTCAAACCGGTCCTGCTGTTCGTTTCGACGAGACAACTATTGCCAGACATCTGCACATGCTAAACAAAACTCCTGAAATCTGTAAAATATACAGTCTTTTATCAAAAAATATTCATAAAAGACACAAGAAAAACAACTATTAATTCTTCTGTCAAAATCGAAAAAATGACGGCATAATACAATTGCTTATTTTAAATTTTATGACAAACTATTTAAAACTTATCCGGCTCCATAATCTGGTATTTATAGCATTAGTACAGCTCCTTATGAGACAAGTTGTACTAATACCTATATTGCAGATCCATGGTTTTGATGCTTCTATGGAAATCGGAATGTTGAGCCTATTAATAACTGCATCCGTTTTTATTGCAGCTGGAGGTTATGTTTTAAATGATTATTTTGATATAAAAATTGATGCAATAAATAAGCACAACAAGCAAGTCGTTGGCAATGAAATATCAAGGCAAAAAGCCATGTTGTTACATCAAGTACTAACCGGAATTGGCGTTCTTTGTGGTTTACTACTTGCCTATTTTGCCCGGAGTTTTACGCTTGCGTTT
>DATFAW010000288.1:0-4515 GCA_035254165.1 Paludibacter sp. | reverse complement strand
GATTATATTTATATCAGTAATAAAATTGTCTTTTTCACTGTTATAGACCACATAACTATTTCCAAAATCAATCCAAAGATTTTTAAGTCCATCCTCCTGCAATCCTAATATGTAGTTAGAAGTTATTGTGTTTGGCATATTATGTTGGGCTAAAAATGTTTTGAAGCTATAACCATCATATCTGTTTAAGCCGAACTCTGTACCAATCCATAGAAAGCCTTTACTATCCCTTAATAATGCCGTCACCGAATTATTTGAAAGCCCATCATCTGTTGTTAAATGACAAAATGTATAGGAACTCTCTCCTGAAATACTCATTGAATTTACACCTATCAGGGTGATTATTAAAAACAGCTTTATTACATTCATTTTCGGTGGGTGTTTTTCAATTTATATTGATTTAATTACATCAAGAAACGTGTCAAAGATATTCAATTTTCGAATATCTTTGACACGTAAATATAAGCTTAACAGCAGGTATCTGTACTACTAATATATCTTTTTTATATTCAGTTGTTTACATTCAATTTATTAGATTTATTTCTGTGTAACTCCTTTCCAGCTATCTGTTCTGAACGGTACTGCAGGCAACCCTTCCGAATTAACCAGATTACAAACAGGATTGTCGGCCCAAGCATAGCGCACGGCCACCGGATTGCTTACCTTGTCGGAATAAACCACCACCTGATCGCCTTTTATCGTTGCTTTTGCCCAGGAAAACTTTTTGTCATCGCCGGCAATGGCAAAGCCGGTAACTTCTTTTCCATCCACGGTTTTTAATCCATTTCCAATATTCACAAAACGAATGTAAAATTCTTTTCCTTTTACTGAATACGTTGTATACATTGGGCTGTTGGCATTAATATTTTGCTTATACACTTGCTTTTCAGCAATCAAAGCCAATCGGCGACCCACCTCCTGCTTGTTGGTTGGATGGATATTATCCGCTTCGCCTAATTCAATAATACAAGCCATACCGGTATTGGGTTGCGAAAGCGTCATGGTCTGTGCTTCGCGCAATTCTGCCCATTCGCTTTCCATCGGTTCAGCTTGCACTTTCTTATAATTGGTCAACTGTACAAATAAGAACGGAAGAACACCTTGCCCCCAACGTGTTCTCCAATCGGAAATCATCATCGGGAACAACTTCCGGTAATCAAATGCTGCTGCATCGTTGGCTTCTCCCTGATACCAAAGGAATCCTTTGATCCCAAATGGAATGAGCGGATGAAGCATCGAATTGTAAAGCACCGTAGGATAATACTGATAATTGTTTCTTATAGGAAATGATGGCTCCAGGTCTTTTTGATACAGCCATTTCCCGGCTAAAGATATTTTAGATTTTCCCTCCGCCAAATACAGATCTTCTGCCGGAGGGGTTATCCCTCCATTGCCCCAAATCATGGCTATTCGGATGGTAATGGTATTCTCTCCATTCTTCACAATACCGGCCGGAATAGTATAGGTATGTGTTTGTGCGCCATTCCATACCGTTTTACAGATTTCAACGCCATTGAAATAGAGCGAATAGTTCATTTCGGGGTGGCCGATATTCAGTATCAGGTCTTTCCCTGAAAAGGATCCGGGCAAGACAACCTTCTTCCGCATCCAAACCATTCCTTCATAAGCCCCAATACCGAAATTCTTAATCGGTCCGGGCATTTCTACAATCCGCCAGGCAGAATCGTCGTAGTCTGCTGTCGGAATAATTTTATCGATGTTGTTTTGAGGGTGATATACAATATCCCACATACGAACCCAATTCAGGCTATCCTGTACAAAATGCATCGGAGTTACAGTATCATTGCTCAGTGTCCTTGCCCTTGAAATGGGTGATGAGAGCAACTTTTCGCGGCTTGTCCACGCTTCTACCGGAGTGCCGCCCCGCGAAGGCTGAACAATTCCGATGGGTACATTTTGATCGGTATGTATCTTGCGGGCAAAGAAGTAAGCCACCGCCGAAAAATCCTTTACATTGGTCGGGTCGCATACTTTCCATTTCCCTGAAAGAATATCGTTTTGAGGGCTTAATTTTATATCCTGCCCCACAACAATAAAGCGTATCTGAGGATAATTGGCTTTTGCGATCTCGTTTTGTGCGTCCTGAGTCTGCTGAACGTGAAAATCCATGTTTGATTGGCCTGAAGCCAACCAAACATCGCCAACTAAGATTCCATTGTACTGAACCTTAACCTCTGGTCTTCCGGCTTCAGTAACACTGAGCATATAAGGGCCGCCCGCTTTAAATTTCGGGAAACGAACCATCCATTTTCCCGTTTTATCGGTTTTTGCTTTAACAACAATATTACCCAGTTGAGCAACGATTTGCGATTCGGGAGTCGCTGTTCCCCAAACAGGAATTCGAATATTGCGCTGCAAGACCATGCTATCGCCAAAAACCTTAGGCAAGGATATTTGTGCTGAAACCAAGACTGCAAAAAAACAAAGAACTATACTTAAAACAATTTTTCTCATGATTGTTATTTCTTATAGTTTTTCAAATCGGGCTGCCCAACCGCCAGCCGGCGCTAACTGAATGACAAGCTTATCTTTATTGGTTAATATCTTTTCCTCACGTTTGTAATCGGTGGCATCGCGGTCGGCGTTGATGCCGTCACTGAATATCTCGGCTTTATACTTTCCTTCGGGAAGAAACGACAAATCGACAGTAAGCGTGCGGGCATCCCAGTTGGTTAATGCACCTACATACCAATTGCCATTTTTGCTGCGAGCCGTCACAATATAGTCCGACACCTTGGCATCCAGCACGACTGTCCGGTCAGTAACAGTAGGTGTTTTGGCAATAAATCGGGCACATTCAGCTTCCTTGCGGTAGGCGGTGGGATTGTCGCACAACATTTGCAACGGAGCCTCAAACGCCACATACATAGCCATTTGATGCACACGGGTTCCCTGGCTCATTGGCATTGAGTTTGACGGTTGGAAGTTAGCCATTGTAGCGTTCCGCATGGCACCCGGGGTATAATCCATTGGTCCTGCCATCATTCGGATAAACGGAAGTGTAACATCGTAAGGAGGCATGTTGTCACGAGCCCATTTCACATTTTCCAACCCTTTTACACCTTCGAAATTCAACACATTAGGCCATGTTTTTTGTATGCCGGAAGGTTTCATGCCATGATAATCGAGCAGCATTTTATTTTGCGCAGCCAGTTCGGCCAAGTCGTAGCACGAGCGCATCGACTTTTGATCGTCACGGTCGAAGAAGTCCACTTTAAAGCCCTTCACGCCCATTGCCGCATACTTCGCAAAGGCTTTTTCCTTCACAACGTCCAGATCGTGCCAAGACGACCAAAGGATAATCCCGATATGTTTACTTTTAGCATATTCGAGAATCGCCTTGAGATCAATTTCTTCGGATGAAGTCAGAATATCGTGTTTTTTGTACCAACCCTCGTCAAGCACCACATATTCCACTCCATACTCCGAGGCAAAATCGATGTAATATTTGTAAGTCGGGGTATTAATCCCTGCTTTGAAATCGACGTGCGAGATATTCCAGTTGTTCCACCAGTCCCAAGCGACTTTGCCCGGCTTAATCCACGAAGCATCCTCGATTCTCGACGGAGCCGCCAAACGCTGAACCATATCGTTATCAGCCAATTCTTTATCATTTTTGCTGATAAAAACAATACGCCATGGGAACTCGCGAGGTTTTGTTGTTTTGGCCATAAAATCTGCCCGTTTGCTTACCCAGTAATTTAAGGTTTCATAGCCTCCTTCTCTTTCATTCAGAGGATATTTTGGAAAAACGCCCTTAAATCCCTGTTTCGTTTGCTTATTGAGGTTGAGGTACAATCCGGGATAATCCTCCAGGTCTGTTTCCATCAGCAAGGCTTTCTTTTGGTTGCCCAAATCGACCAACAACGGGAGAATGGCCAGCGAATCGGTACGGAATTGCGAGATATTTATTTGGTCGTAGATAATCTCAAAAGGCGTTTGAAATTTATCGCCTTCGCGAGGATCGCGTACATAAGGTATCCAGGCCTTGTGGTCGGCTTTGAAGTTGAAGTTTGCCTGCTCATCGGCAATCACAACCCCGCCTTTTTTGGTAGAGAAGAAACGATAAGCGACACCGTCGTCGTAGGCTCTGAAGATCACGCCATAATCGCCTTCGAAGGTAATGGTCATCTGATTATAATTGTCTGCGACTTCTTTTTTGCGGTAATTTGCAGCCTTTAATATTCTGTTTACGGTTTCATTTTTGACAGAACCGATACGCGGATTCTGGCCAAGCACTGCGCCATCCGCCAGATTTAATCCAATCGCGGAAGGAGTGATTATCGTATCACTTCCGCTGATTACAGACCATTGCAAACTCCTGCCCACTTCCAATTTCAATACGGTTTGTTTGTCGGGAGAAAAAATTAATTTTTTTGAAAGTTTTGATGCAGAAAGCCAATTAGCTGCTGTAAGAACAACAAAAAGCAGTAATAAACGACGATTGTTTTTTTTCATTCTATATTTTTTTATATTTATTGTAAATTACGATAC
>DATFAW010000287.1:0-6752 GCA_035254165.1 Paludibacter sp. | reverse complement strand
TATATTTTTTAGTTCACTTTTTATAGAGCAAATCCAAAATTGCTTCATTGCATACAAGAGGAAGGCAAGCTGATTTCCGCGACTTGGAAGTCTCGAGACCCGGCAAAGAGAAAGGCTTGAATTCATTTCGGAATTCAAGCCTTTCTCTTGTGAGGTCGATATTTCTATTTTTGTTCTACAGCCGAAGATTTATAAACAAGTCCTTCGACATACAATCCTTCGTAGAAGCGGGCATAGTCCGAGTATAGCATATATCCGGGTTTATTTAGCTTGGGCGAAATTTCAGTTCCATTTATCTTCAGGCCTTCGAAAATGATATTCTTAATACTACGCTCGGGCGAATATCCTTCGATAATGGAAAGGTTGGCGTTTTTACCATTGTACGACACATTCTTGAAACAGACATTCTCAATACCTCGTCCGGGTGCCAAAGCGTATTTTTTATTAAAGGTTACACGCAGGTTTAGCAGTTGCCCTTGCTCAAAATCCTCCACACGGATATTTTCGAAAAGAATGTTTCGGGCCTGATTCTCGTCCGACACATTAATAGCCATGCAACCCTGATAATTGACTTGCTTTTCGTCCTGATTGAGAATATCAATGTTTTCGAACTTCATATTTTCAAGTACTTCCGATTTTCCGGGTTCCGGATTGCCGTGTGTCCCGATCAATATAGGGTGAGCCACGTCGGCCCAAAGGGTGGAATTGCGCACCAATACGTTTCGGCAGTCGCCATAGAATTTCCAACGGTGACCATAAATGGCAATACAATCGTCGGAGTTTCGCATAAAGACGCCTTCAATCAGCACATTGTTGTTGCAAAACAAGTCGATACCATCGCCCCAGCCTTTGGCACTGAACGAACGGATATTCTTTATCCTGACGTTGGTAGATTGTCCGCTGCAAACGGTATAGTGCGACGGATTGAGAAAAATGAGATCTTCAATCTGAACATTGTCGGAGAAATTCACCCCCACTCCATCATCCGCTTTGTAAACGATACCACGACCACAAATGCGTACATCCTTTACGCTATCGCAACTAATAGAAGCATTCAGCACGGCACCACCCGCCAGATAAAGCGTTTTGCCGCTTGGAACATGGAGGATATTGTTCTTTACTGTATGAAAGCCCGGGCCGAAATACATCACGGAACTATCCTTGGGATTAGGTTTGTAGCTCTCAGGCGCATTGGTAAAAATCTGCAGGTTATGAAAGATATCACCGTTTACTTCCAGCGAAAGATTACAGGGTTTGGACAACGAAAAGCTAAGCGTATTGCCTTTTATCTTCGGCTCAAAGCCATAAGACAACGGACGGATGCGAGCCGTCTGAACTTTTCCGCGGTTGTAAGTCACCGAAAAATCAACAGTTCCCGTAAAATCGAAATTGACCATAGAACTGCTGGTTACATGGTGCATGTCCACCAGCGCTTCGTACTCGTACAAGTCCTGCCACTGCCCACCGGGAACGCGCACCTTCACCGTGAAATCGTTATTGTGGGGAATACTATCCGAAGCAGGAAAAGTAATGATTTGCTGAGAAAACATATTCCCAGTATAACAAATCAAGAGTAGGATCAATATTTTTTTAAAATTCATTTTTGTATTCGTTAATATGTAAATAAATTATAACCGCGCAACAAATCCTCCACCGGGAACCAATTTAATCGTCAATGTATCGCTTGGTCTTAATGTTTGCTCGCGTCGATCAATGCTGGCATTAGTCCGTTTATCGTCGTATATTAATGTTGCTTGAGTCTGTTTTTTAAGGAAATCCAATGGTATTTTAATTTCTCTTTTCTTGGCTCCATTCATAACACCAACCCACCATGTTTCACCTTTGCAGCGGGCATAGGCAACAACCTCGCCAATCTCGGTACACGACAATACTTTGGTTTCGTCCCAAGTTGTGGGTATCTCCTGAAACAAATCCAGCATAGGGTTTTCGAGATAGAATTTATACTGGTCAGCAAAATGGGTGACAGGCGAAAGGAATACGATTGCCTGTGCAAATTCGTGCGCCCATGTAAATTTTTGGGTAGTCAGTTGCTCGGGGTCTAACATAACCGGTGTAATATCGGCCGCACCCGCCATTAATCGAGTGAAAGGCAGGCATACATCCTGCTCTAACGGAGCGACTCTTTTGTATCTTGTCATGTGATATTCATTGCCACGAACAGCCTCCCGTGTAATGTCATTTGGATAAGTGCGCCGCAATCCTGTTGGTTTTACACTTCCATGAAAGTTCAATAGCAATTTCAGTTCAGCACAATCTTGCGTTGCTCCCATGTACCACTGCATAATATCAGCGGTAGCATCAGGTATAAAGTCTATTTTAATTCCGGTTGCTCCAAGGGCTTTTATCCTTTCCAAATACACACGGCGTTTGCCTGCCTCGCGCATTTCTTTGGAATCGACCCATACAATTGATTTAACGCCAACGCTTTTTCCGTAAGTAATAACATCTGCCAGCAACGCCCACTGATCTTTACCCGGTTTGTTCCAATAGCGCCAACCATCATCAACAAGATAATATTCCCACTTTAATTTTGCTGCGGCATCATACCAATTTTTCTGGTCATCGAACTTGGGGCTGCCAACACTCCACCATTGCCACAAACAACGCCCGGGTTGCACCCACGAGAAATCCAATCCTTTGGCAGGTGGAGGACACAAATTCATTAATAAATCGGAGTTTACCAAATCAGTTAAATTTCGTGCAACTATCGTTGTACGCCATGGCGATGCAGGTTGTCCAAGGTAAGTGCCATCCAATACCGAAGGCTTATTGTCGACTCTTTTTTTAATGTTCCATCCTTGTTTTGCAAAAGGGAAGGTTGCTTTCAGCAGATTGCCATTTCGGACAAAGGCCATATCAGAAAAAGTTTCACAGTCAGCTTCGGAAATGGAAAGATAGCAGCCTGCAACTTCAACAGTAATTGGCCCCATCACGGGTTTATCCTGTGGAATTTTGTCTAATGCTGTCGCATAGCTCAGTTCCTCATAGCACTGGCTAAAGCCTGACCATGCCACTTTAGTTATTTTTTGGGGAAGGTTCCACGAGGTGGATTCACAGTTTATGTGTTTGGAACCCGCAGGTATGGTATAACGGATAGCAACCCCATCGTCGTAAACGCGCAGAATAAGTTTAAATGCTTTGCCCGCTGTTTGAATTGGTATGGCAACCTCTTTGGCGCGATTGCGTGCTGTGGTATGATTCCCGAGAATGGCGTAGGTTTCATTAATCTCACTCATAGTAGGTTTTGAAGTGAATCTCGCACCTTTGCCTAAGTCAATACTATCTATAGTTATTCCTAAAGGCGATGTTTCAAGCACTTGTATACCGTCTAGCTTGACTGAATACGAAAGACGTCCTTCTGTAGTGATAGTAACTAAAGCACAAAGATGCTTGCCTGGACTACTAATTTTAATTTCCTTTTCGGCGAAAGCCGCATTGATTCCGCTAATTAAAAATATTAATACGACGGTTAGTTTAGTTGTTTTTCTCATTTTTCATTTTTTTATTTACAGACATAAATTACTATGGTTGTTATTGCAAGCATCCTCTGTCATTATCTGGAATAGTGATATTGAAAGAAATCCACATCCACAAATCCTTCATCCGCCTGGGTATTGAAATTAAAAATTCCAATCCGGTCACCACGATAACTGCCCCATGTCAATTGAGACTTACCTCCGAACGAAATGAACTTCTTTCCATCAAGGCTGTAGGAGTAGCTACTAACACCATCAATACCCCAGCTTGAACGAATCCAAATATTTTTCCTGCTCAATACCACGTCCGAGGCTTCATCATTGTTTTGGTTATATATCAATCTCCTGATCCCATTTTCCTGTTTGACACCCAGCCAACTGAAAGATACGGTTGAGAAGTGGGTAAGCCCTGTAGCTTGTCCATCGGCCATTCCACTGATATCCAACTTCACAGTCACCCTGTTTTCGGGGGTTCTCAGACTTCGTTGCGTAAGGGTATTTCCTGCCCGCAGCAGAATACTTTTGCCCTCTTCCGGTCGAATAGGACGGAAAGCATGTAACCGTAGGTAACCTTTTCGTTCGGTTAACGACCATTTCTCTGCTCGTGGCTGATAATTCCACTCCCATTGGGGAAGCAATATCCCGGACGAAAAATCATCATCGGTTTGAAATTTGATCTTCGGGTTACTCTGTTTAATCGGCCTTGGAGCTTTCCACACCATATTACCAATAGTATCTTTGCCTACTTCGCCTATAATCGGCCATCCGTCTACCCAATTAACCGGAAGCAGGCTGGCAACACGCCCTTCCCAGTCCCCGGAGCCGTGATGTGTAAAGAACCACCAACTGCCGTCCGTCAAACCTATCAGGCCTCCTTGGTTGGGTTCTTTGTCTTTAGATTGATTGACATGGTTCAACTGTTTTACCTCGTAGGGTCCGTAAATGCTTTTTGAACGCTGCATCATGATAACGCGCCCCTCGTCTTTCACCTGACTAAAAAAATGGTAGTACAACCCATTGATTTTATAGAGTTTATTCGCTTCACTCCCTTTAGCCTGATAAATGATGGAGTCGGATTCCATCACCAAGTTTTTACCATCTGGAGTCATTTTAAACAGATGAATATTGTAATGTCGCTGATTCTTGGCATCTAGCCCGAAGTTTGTCGCTACAAAATAGAGTTGCCCATCGTCATCGCAAAAGGAGCAACAATCGTCCCACCCCTTCACTTTCCAAAGCTGGTGCAGCGGTTCCCACGGCCCGGCGGGATTTGTAGCCGAACTCATAAAGAAACCATCGTCGGGCGTACCGAAATAGACCCAAAACTTATTTTTGTAATAGCGTATCGAACCTGCCCAGATCCCTTTCCCATAGCAGTTCATCCGGTCCCAGTTCATCGAGGGGCTGATACGCGTAAGATCGTCCGCCACATGCCCGATAATCTCCCAATTGACCAAATCTTTGGAATGAAGCACTACCATGCCGGGCGAAAACTGCATAGTGGAAGAAATAGCGTAAAAATCATTGCCCACACGGATAGCGTCAATATCGCTGATATCGCCCGGAATAACCGGATTGACATAAGTGCCATCGCCCTGATCGCCCCATCTCTCGCCAAACTGGGCAAAAAGTTTTGGAGAAAGAAACTGAAAACAAAGTAGTACCGTAATAATCCTTAACATATTCATGCTTAATTTTCTAATAAAGATTCCACTCCCAAACGCCCTTCACTCCCCGGGTAATTGTTACCCGTAAATAACGGGCTTTGATTTTCAGATTGTCGGTATGCGGTGACTCCATTCTCAGGTCTTTGTTTCCACCGCACCATTTCCAGTTTGTCCCGTCAACCGAATATTCCAGTTGATACGCGTGCCCGGCTGTGGGGCGGACGAAATAGATTTCGCTACGTTTTACCGGGACTATCTTCCCCAGATCGGCAACAAGCCAACCGGCGCTGTCTTGCGAAGCCGGCATCCATCTCGATCCGTTGGCGCCATCGAAAGCGAAATAAGGCACAAATGCTTCGGTGCGATGAAACAACGAGTCGCCTTCGTATTTGATCTTCAAATCGGCACGAATACTTGACGCGTACGAGTTTACAACGGGTAGTTTCCGGTCAGTTTTTACCTTTTTCAGCGCCCCTACCCCATTCATGGTGATATCGACAGGGCGGATAGAGCCGTCGGCATTAAATTCCAGCTTATTGACATACGTCTGGCGATTAGTGCTTCCGCGCCCGAACTCAAGAAAGGCAAAATAGTAGTCGTCGGTACCGGGCACATTGAACACGCAACCGTGTCCCGGGCCATAGATCTGCCGGGCATAATTGGTGGTTGAAATGATATTGCTACCCGCTGGAGCCTCGAACGGGCCAAGTGGCGATTGTTTGCCCATAACATAGGCATATTGATATTTTTCGGCGCCACCAATGGTATAAAGGTAGTAATAGATACCTTTGCGTTTAAAAAAGATAGGTCCTTCCGAATAGACTGTATGCGGTGTTTTTATAGTTACCACATTGGCATCGACAGTGGCCATATCGGCCAGTAATTTGGCCGCGTGGCGCCATTGCCAATAAACATACGCCTGCCCGTCATCGTCGATAAAAATTTCAGCGTCAATCCCATGAGGCGGTTTTCCGTCTTTAGTTTTCAACAAAGTAGCCGGTGTGTAGGGTGTGAACAAGGTATCCCGGTCAACGGCAATTTTAAACGGTCCATCAGGTGAGTTGGCAACGGCCGGATACATGAATCCATTGATAGTGGGATAGATATAATATTTTCCATTGGCTACAACCGCTTTGCTAGGTGCCCAGTATTTTTGTTTGACCGCCGAAGGGAAACAGGTTCCGGCAAAATGCCAGTTCACAAAATCTTTTGACTTCCAAACCACCGGAGGCCCGGACGTTTTCAGCCCTTGATCGTATCCGTCGGTGGTAGCATAGCAATAGAATGTATCACCAATAAGCTGAATACTGGCATCGGCTATCATATCGGGGATCAGCGCGTGGCCGAAAGGATTGTCGGGCATTTTGTTGCTCTGGGAAAAACAGGCAATAGCCAATCCGGTTATAAGACAAATAGAACTGATTGTACGCTTAATCATAATCTGATTTTTTTATTATTTGTTTTCTGATGCTGTAAATGTTATTCCTTCCACATGAGGCCCGACGTAGATATTGGCAAAATCGGAAGCCGGCATAAATCCCGGTTTTTCCATTTTATCCCATATCAACTGACCGTTTATCATGAGATT
>DATFAW010000286.1:0-3922 GCA_035254165.1 Paludibacter sp. | reverse complement strand
ATAAACTGTCAACCTACCGTGCTTCTCTCTTAAAGCGGGTGCAAAAGTACTCCCTTTTACTATACAAACCAAATTTATGAGACGTTTATTTCTGCTAAAAAACATACTTTTCTCCTAAACGGCTGGGAAGAAACTGGTTCGGACTGGAAAATAATTACAAATAAAACCCCTAAATTCGGTTTTTAAATGGAATTACGCCTGTTGATTAGAAATTGGCACTGTTGAAAAGTCCTCGAATACTCGATTTACTGTGAGTTTTGTCTTGGTTGCACTTGAAAAAAAACAAATTCAAGTTGAAAAATTGTTTTGAAATGAAAGTGTGGGTGAAAAGTAATATAAAACGTGAAAATTCCGAGAATTACATCGGGTCTACGTCCAAATTTACCCACAAGGATTTGAATTTTGGTTCAGCCTGAAGATTATTGTGGAAAGTTTATGCAAAAAGCTTCAAAATAATTGTTGTCCGATTAATGAAAAAATCGAGTAGCCAAGAGGATCACTCCCCAGCTTCTCACCTCACACCACCGTGCATGCTCTAGCACACCACAATTTCCTTTAATAGTTAAACATAAAAATAGTCTAAGGCTCGTGTTCTCTTGCCCAAATTATTTACCACTCCTTTCTTGCTGTTGCTCCACTTATAACTTTACAACTTTCTGAATGGCTCGTAATACTTTCATACTGACACATTAAAACTTCCTGTCGCTCGGCAATTCCGATTTCAAAGTAACTGCTCCATAAACTAAAAGATTCAGCTTGTCAATTAGATGCTTTAGAACATTCTGCCGAGCGTCTAGAACGTTCTGCCGTATTTTAAAATGTCAGCATTATTTAATCGATTAATATTCAAAACGTCCGAACTCGCTTTCAATCAAAAGTTCCTTTTTATCAGAAGCTTCGCAATAACCTACAATCTGAGCATCGATATTGAAGGATTTGGAAATTTCAATTACTTGTTGAGCATATTCAGCAGGCAAATAAACTTCCAGGCGATGACCCATATTGAAAACTTTGTACATCTCTTTCCAATCGGTTCCCGATTCTTTTTGAATCAGCTGGAATAATGGTGGAACAGGAAACAAGTTGTTTTTCACCACTTTCAGGTTATTCACAAAGTGGAGAATCTTTGTTTGCGCACCACCGGAACAGTGTACCATTCCATGTATATTCGGACGAAGTTCTGCTAACAGCTTTTTCACCACCGGAGCATAGGTGCGGGTTGGTGACAACACTAATTTGCCGGCATCAATTCCTAAACCTTCAACAGCATCAGTCAACTTGCAAGAACCTGAATAAGCCAAATCTTGCGGTATATCGGCATTGTAACTTTCGGGATATTTTACAGCCAGATAGTTAGCAAAGACATCGTGACGAGCCGAAGTTAATCCATTGCTACCCATACCACCGTTATACTCTTTTTCGTAGGTAGCTTGTCCGCTCGACGAGAGTCCGACAATTACATCACCCGGCTTAATATTGGCATTGTCAATCACATCCGATCGTTTCATGCGACAAGTAACTGTACTGTCCACAATAATTGTACGAACTAAGTCGCCCACATCGGCAGTTTCACCACCCGTTGGATAGATATTCACACCCATTTTGGCCAGTTCTTCTACCAATTCATTGGTTCCATTGATAATCGCAGAGATAACTTCACCCGGAATGCGATTTTTATTTCTTCCAATGGTGGATGACAGAAGGATATTATCTGTAGCACCAACACACAACAAATCATCAATATTCATTATCAATGCATCCTGAGCAATACCTTTCCAAACTGATATATCACCGGTTTCTTTCCAATAAATATAAGCGAGCGACGATTTAGTTCCAGCGCCATCGGCATGCATAATGTTACAATATTCAGGATCATTACCTAAAAAATCGGGGATTATTTTGCAAAATGCTTTTGGGAATAATCCTTTATCAATATTTTTAATTGCATTGTGAACATCTTCTTTCGATGCCGAAACGCCTCTCAAATTATAACGTTGATCGCTCATGTTTTTATTGTTATTTAGCACGCGTTACTTGCTACGCGTTATTTATTGTTATTCTATTATTTGCAATTTATTATTATTGATTCTTTGACAACAAATTATCGTCCTGATTTCTTAATCATTTCCTTTACTTTGTTGTTAAATATATCTTCTTTTAAAAGCTGTTCCAATGTCATGTGCATACGGTAACACCAGAAATTACGAGGGTTACTTGGCACATTAATACGTTCGGCAAACGGATGCTCCAGCCATAAAGTGGAATCTAAAGCTATCCAATCCTGCCAGGGCAAAACTATCAGCATGGCATTCGACTCCAAATGTTGTTCAATAATACGCTCGGCAATCCAGGTTTCGCAAGTTGCCGGTGCCGGCCCTTGCATACCTAAAGCTCTATTATAGAACCGTTGTGTCAAAACGGGATCTTCTTCCCACCAAGCACGAATCGGGTTCATGTCATGAGTAGAAGTTGTGCAAACCGACCGATATGGCGCATCTGCCGGCATAGCAAATTCAGCATTTGGTTTTTTAGGCATGCGCTGAATTTCCAAGCTGAGAATTTCCAGGTTATTCATTACATCAGGTACCGAATCGGGCACCATACCCAAATCTTCACCACAAACCAACATATTGGTAGCCGAAATCAAAGCCGGCAATTTTTTCAACGCCTGCTGTTTCCAGAATTCAGTATGGCGATGATAAAAATAGTCTACATAAATCTTATCTAATAGCCGGCGGGTATCCTCGGGTAAATCGCGAAAGGTAGCCGAACTATGCATGGAAATACGTGGGTGGACTTTATCGCGCTGATGGGTATCGCGCACAAAAAGCACTTCACAATGTAACATGTATAATCCATCTCGAATTAAAACTTCCTTGTTCCCAAAATTATAATCTAACGTTGCAAAATATTTCTCAATCTTCTTCTGGGTGTCGAATTCCGGTTTGAACTTGTAATTCTGCCAACCATCGGGTAATAAATACTCACGAATCACATCATCGGTATATTTTCCAAAGATAGCATAAAGTACATGTTCTTTCATGTATGGCTTCAGAAACCGGTTTTCATCCCACCAAAGACCTTTTGCTTCAAGTTCCTGATGTGTAAAAGGCAAAGCAGGTTGAAAACTGCCTGTTAATCCCCAAACAGCATCCACCGGAATTCCCCAGATTCGAAAGAAACCAAGAATATGGTCAATACGATATGCATCGAAGTATTCTGCTAACTTCTGAAACCGTTTCCGCCACCATTGATAACCGTTCTTCTCCATCAATTCCCAATTATAAGTCGGGAAACCCCAATTTTGTCCGGTTGCCGAAAAATCATCAGGCGGTGCACCTGCTTGCAAATTTGTGTCAAAAAGATAAGGATCTACCCAGGCATCCACACTCCGAGGACTAACCCCAATCGGGATATCGCCTTTTATGGCAATTCCATTGGCCCGGGCATAATCATGCACCTCTACCAGTTGTTTATGCAAGTGATATTGAAGAAAATAAAAAATTGCTATATCATTATAGTGGGGTAAATCAGGTGACGATAAAGTTTCTATTTCAGCTTGATTATAAGTACTAAAATTCGGCCATTTTCCAAATTCAGGCGTTCCATTCAAATCGCGTAAATAGGAAAAAGCAGCATATGGAACGAGCCATTCTTTGTTAGTTTCGAAAAACAATTTGTAATCTTCCGAAGCAAAAACGGCGGGACTTTCCTGAGGATAAACAATCTTGAAGAATTCCCATTTAGCATCCATTACATTCTGATAATCAGAAAATTTCTGTGCATTCAGTTCCAGCTTTTTAGATTGAAAATAATCTTTCTGCTTTTTTGTTTTTAGTTTTCCAACTCTTTCCAAATGCAAGTAAATGGGATGCAAAGCATAAACAGAAACTGCATTGTAAGGGTAAGAATCATAATTAGT
>DATFAW010000285.1:0-5278 GCA_035254165.1 Paludibacter sp. | reverse complement strand
AAATCCAAGCGCATATTTAACAATTGGCTGTGGAAAATTCAAACTAAATGCAAGAAGTAGAAAAGCATAGTAATTTACTTTTTCTAAGTTGGCTTTTAGTTTGTTTTTTGTCATGTTCAGATGAAATTATTGAGATGAATGAAAAGATAATTATAAATGAACTCTAAAGGTTTATTTATTTTTAATTGCATCTCTGGCCCAGACATATTTATAAAAAGATGATTTCGCAAGTGTTTTGCTAATTACCAACCCATAGTATCCATCCAGCACTCCTAATTTGAGAATATACGTTTTAAAGAAACGAAAAGTACCTTTAACATAGGGAGTTATCCACAAAATAGATTTTCCTTTTTTTGCAAGAATATCTGCATTCATGCGGGCATATTTTTTCTCTTTTTCCTGATGCTCTGCGATGGTAGTACATGTATAATGGAGTAAATCGCCCTTTAGTTGCATTACATTTTTGCTTTCTACAACCGCTATCGATTCATGTACATCTTTTTGCGTCCAGTTTGTGAAATTCCGGTTGAATAACCGTACATGTCTATCAGGGTACCAGCCGCAATGACGAATTGGAGTCCCGCAATAATGATTTCTGATATTAAACGAATAGCAAGGCTTAGACCAGTTTTTCTTTTCATCCAAAATTGATTTTTGTAATTCAGGTGAAAGAGCCTCATCGGCATCTAGCGAAAGTACGTAATCAAATTTTGCTTGTTCGGTAGCAAATCGTTTTTGATTTCCATATCCATCGAATTTACGCTGGATAAACCGAACACTATTTTGCGTGCAAATTTCTTCAGTTCTATCGGTAGAGAATGAATCTACCACCAATATATCATCGGCGATATCTATTAAAGACTCTAAACATCGACCAATGTTTCTTTCTTCGTTGTAGGTTATGATTATGACAGATAGCTGCATAGTTGATTATTTCTGTTTAAAAAATAGAAGCTTTTAATTTTTTGATAACCTGAGTTATTTTTTCAGCCTTTGAAAGAGCTCTTTCAGGAAGTTTGTCTATGGCAGGCTGCCCACGAAGTAAGTATTTTTCCATAAATGTTTTGGCCGAGATTCCCCATTTAAGTACAAAGTTTTTTTGTCCTTTATTCTTTTTTATACGTTTGGTAGATTTGCAACCAAAATGATAAACCAAACTGTTCCCTTTCCCAATGAAAATGCGAACACCTATTTCCCATAGTTTCCTTGACAAATCGGGATCCGAATACATTCCAGGACTATATTCAATACTCATTCCACCTACTAGATCCCAATTGTCGAGATGTATTACGTTCGGAGGCCAGGTACTTCCACTCCAGTCATCTCTAAAAAGAGCTTCTTGATTTTTTAATAAATCTTGCTCTCTGAATGAATTTATATCAGTACCATAATCGCTAATTACTGTGCAAGGATTGTTGCCTGATGGTTCAATCATTGTAGCCGAAAGCATAAACTGATTATGACCGATCTTCTGGATTTCATCCATTAACACTTTGTCCCAATTTGGGAGAAAGTACATATCATCGTTAGCATAAACTACATAATCAGTTGCAATCAAGCTTCGGCATATATTTAATGCATAGCAAATTCCTATATTTTTCTCTGCGTGAATATAATCAATATCTTTTTGACTTTCGATCCAGTCTAAAGTGCCATCAATTCCTTCATTTACAACAGCAATAATCTGATGTTCGAAATATGAGTTTTTGAGAATACTATTTACGCAAAGTTGCAAATAATCCAGATTGTTCCAACTTGGAATCAGAATAGAAAATCTGGATTTCGGATTATTCTTTCTGTTTACTTTTTTTATTGAGTCAAGCATAAGCTGTATAGACACTTAAGTGTCGAATTTATTTCAAAAGATATTGAGGGCAACTAAATAATCGCTTAAAGAAAATCTGTAAACGAATTGTTTTTAATTTCTGTGTTATTTTAGGCGATTTAATTATCGCAGCGTAGTAAGTCGTTTCCTCAATAATTTCCTTGGTTGAAAAACCAAATTTAATCAGTTTTTTCGTCAGTTTCAAAAGCCTTTTTTCTTCAATTTCATTAATTTGACTACGTCTTTCGTCGGTAATACCAGGTTCCAAAAGAGGTAAAAATTTTTCCCACTTTTTAAAAACAGTTATTAAACTGCGAATAAACTCTCCATCAAACTGTCCTCTTGAAAAATGCTCTAATTCAATATCATAAATCACATAGTTTTTATAACCTGCTATTGTTGACTGAAGAGCAATATCAAAGTCGTAACCATGAAATCCACCTATCTTTTCGTCAAATTTCAATTTTTCCATTAGGTCTCGCCTTAAGCAAAGTAAGACGCCATCTAATAAAATAGTTGAATGTTTTGATTGGCTGAAGTCCTCCGGATAAAAGTTTTTTATGGACGTTTTTTTGCCACTTCTGTCAGATTGAATTATGTTTATATAAGAGGTTTTACCTGAGCATGAACCGGGAATACGAGTCACTAAATCACTGCCGGCCAATCCGAGTATACCGGTAGTTGGTTCTTGTAAATGTGCAATTATTCTTTCTCCCCAATTTTGAGTGTGAAAATGAACGTCTTCATGAACGAAACAAATATATGGATATTTACTTTTTGCAAAACCGGTGTTATAAGCTGAAAAAATTGAGTAGCTATTTTCAGAATTGTCAATAACAATCATTTCATAATCAACGCCAATCGTGTTGCTAATATTTTCAGTAAGTTCACTTGGCAGTGTTTTGTTTCTTGAGCAGATAATTATTGAAAGCATAAACAGGATAAATTTTTCATCAAAAACATTGCAAAAATACACTATTTTAGGCTGATATTCTAAACGTTCTTATATAAACTCATTAATTGGCCTGCTATTTTATCGTCGGTAAATTCTCCAGCGTGGATCAGTCCCTCTTTTTTCATCGTTTCCTGAAGGTTGGAATCGAATAATACTTTCCGAATTGCTTCACCGATTTCCTGTGCATTTTGTGGCTGAACGTATAGGCTGTATTCGCCGCCGGTTTCTTCAAAACAGCTTCCCGCGGAAGTAATCACTGGCGTTTTGCTGCAAAGCGCTTCGAGAATTGGAATGCCAAAACCTTCGAAAATAGAAGGATAAACAAACAACTGAGCCATTTGATAAATAGCTGGCAAATCGATTGTTTCAACCTGATGTAAGAAATGAACCTGCGCAGAGAGTTTTAGCTCTTTAGCTAAATTCTCTAGTTCAGCAGTGTAATCTGTTTGGCGACCAACAACTACCAGTGGAATATCAATCTTTTCCTGATAAATGGCTTGTAAAATAGCGGCAATATTTTTTCGTGGTTCTATAGCCCCTACAAACAATAAATAATCCAATGGCAAATTATATTTAGCTTTAATCTGCTTTTTTTCATCAGCAGAAGCCTTCTGCCTGAAAATATTGTTACAACCCTGATAAACGACTTCAACTTTGGCTGGATCGGCTTTGAAAAATTCAATGGCATCCTGTTTAGATTGTTCACTTATGGCAATTATGCGATCGGCAATACGGCAACTTCGCATGTTTTTAGCCGTGAATATCTTACGATAAGATGCTGGATATAATTCGGGATAACGAATGAATATGGCATCATGAAAAGTTATTACTTTTTTGATGGGTAGCTTTTCAATTCCAAAAGGTAATTCCTGACTCAGGCCATGAAAAATTTCGTCGCCTTGACGCTTGATACCGGCATTCAAACCAATACTTCGCCAAATGGATGATGGAAGTAATTTATAGATTCCACCCGGTTGAATAATGGTTGTGTTTTCAGTGTTGAGCTGAACATTAATCTTAATTTTAGGGGTATATAAATCATATTGATTTTCAGGATAGTACTCACTTAATATTCGTATCAAATCGCGACTGTAATTACCCAACCCGCGATGATTACAGAATAACCGTTTGGCATCATATCCTATTCTCATGATTTTTTATTTTTGCTGATTTAAATCTCAAAATTCGGTGCAGTAATGATTTATTCTCTCAATAGCTTCAGATTCATCTAAACTGGCAGCAGCGGCGTATAATTTGGCAACCTTGGTCAATACTGCTTTGTTCTCCGAGAGCCGTTTAAAGCTTTTGAACCGTTTTGTTTTTGAAATGGAAGGTGAAAATTGCATCCTGTTAATGTCAATAAGCGTAAACTGATAATTATTTCGAACCTTCTTGTACAATATATTTCCCGGGGACATGTCAAAGTGCAGAACTCCTTTATTATGAAAATTAGCAATATACGTTGAAAGTTCTTGTAGCAAAGCGTCATCGGTTTGTGCACCGGTCATTAAATTACGAATATCTGAATAATCTTTTTCGTACACAGAAATAAAATATCCATAAGTAAGCAATCCGCATTTCTGTTGTTCAATATAAGCTATCGGAGCCGGCGTATCTACTCCCAGTTGCAATAATTTCAAGGCGTACTCGTATGCTCGCTTTGCTTTAGACGGCCGAATGAATGTGTAAGCTATCCGGTTGATTAAATGAGGTGTTTTATATCGTTTCACGATCACTTCAAATCCTTCAACCGAGTAATGTTTGAGTTGGTTGCGGGCTGTATAAACTAATTCTCCTTCTTGGTCAAAAAGAGCCGGAATATTCGATATGAATGAATTTAATGCGCTATACGTTGGATTGATAACTATCTTCATAAATTAAAAAGTGCATTTTCAATGCGTTGAATTATTTGCTCAGGCGTGATTCTGTATAAGCAAGCATAATCGCCCCGATAGCAGGTTTTTTGTCCATAAATGGAACATGGGCGGCATGATAAATCGGTTTGAATGGCGTTATCCGGCGATTGATTCCAGCCCATAAATCCGGCATATGGATGTGTGGCTCCCCAAAGTGAAATAACTGGCGTGTTGACCAATGAGGCCAAATGCATATTGGCAGAATCCATCGAATACATTACATCTAACTGACTCATTAAGACAAGTTCCTGACTCATGTTTAATTTGCCAACCATCGAAACGATTGCAGGATATTTATTAGTCCAATTGTTGATAATATTCTTTTCTGATTCGCCTCCACCGAAAACAAACACCTTTACACGGTTATTGCATGCAAAATGCTCAATCACTTTTTCTTGCAAATCAAGTGGGTAGATTTTCCCTTTATGTTTGGCAAAAGGAGCAATTCCAAGCCATTTTTCAGTCGATTTCTCACCGGTATAAGAAATTATTTCCCGAAGATTACTTTGTTCTTTCTCAAAAATTGATTTGAAACCCAAATCAAACTTAAATCCCAGTTTTTCAAGAACATTGTAATAACGC
>DATFAW010000284.1:0-3211 GCA_035254165.1 Paludibacter sp. | reverse complement strand
AACTGCTATTCCTTACTACGAAAATGTTTTAGGATTAAAATGTTACGCAGTGGAAGAAGTTCCTGAACAAAAAGTGAAAACCGCCTTTTTCAAAGTAGGTCAAACCAAAATTGAATTATTGGAATCGACCGATCCGGAAGGCCCTGTTGGAAAATTCTTGGAAAAGAAAGGTGAAGGCGTTCATCACATTGCATTTGCAGTGGAAGGATTGCAAGCTAAACTTGATTTGGCAGCCGAACGTGGTGTAGCTTTAATCGACAAAACGCCTCGCAAAGGTGCTGAAGGATTAAACATCGCATTTTTACACCCAAAATCTACTTTCGGAGTATTGACCGAACTTTGTGAAGATCCAAACAAATAATTAGTTAATCAGTTGATGGATGGACTGGTACTTACACGTGATTTTGTACTAATAAACCATTGGCTTCAGACATAAAAAAAATGGAAAATCAAGAGAAGGTAAAAAACCTCATCGATTTACGCGCTCAAGCTAAATTGGGTGGTGGTGAAAAAAGAATTGCTTCGCAACATTCCAAAGGTAAGTTTACAGCTCGTGAACGTTTGGAAATGTTGTTGGACGAAGGAAGTTTCGAAGAACTGGATATGTTTGTAACACACCGTTGCAACAACTTCGGTCTTGAAAAAGAAAAATACCTGGGCGACGGTGTAATTACCGGCCATGGTACTATCGATGGCCGTACCGTTTACGTTTTTGCGCAAGACTTTACTGTTTTCGGCGGTTCTTTGTCGGAAACTATGGCGTTGAAAATATGTAAAGTAATGGATATGGCCATGAAAATGGGCTGTCCAATGATTGGTATCAACGATTCGGGTGGTGCACGTATTCAGGAAGGTGTTACTTCATTAGCCGGTTACGCTGAAATTTTCCAACGTAATATCATGGCCTCAGGTGTAATTCCACAGATCTCTGCTATCTTCGGTCCTTGTGCCGGTGGTGCGGTTTACTCTCCTGCCCTTACCGACTTTGTGTTGATGACTGAAGAAAACAGCTATATGTTCGTAACAGGACCTAAAGTTGTGAAATCGGTAACCGGTGAAGATATTACAACTGAAAACCTTGGTGGCGCTGATATTCATTCACGCAAATCAGGTGTTTCGCACTTCAAAGCCGAAAACGAAGAAGAAGGTATGATGCTTATCCGCAAATTGCTTTCTTATTTACCTTCTAATAATTTGGAAGAAGCTCCATTGTTTGAAAATACCGATCCAATCATTCGTTTGGATGACAAATTAAACTCTATCGTTCCTGACAATCCGAACATGCCTTATGACATGAAAGATGTTATCCACGCTATTGTTGATAACGATGAATTCCTGGAAGTTCACCGTCATTATGCCCGTAACATTATTGTTGGTTTTGCCCGCTTCAACGGTGCTCCTACCGGAATTGTGGCTAATCAGCCTAATTTCCTTGCCGGAGTACTTGATTGCGATGCTTCTCGTAAAGCAGCTCGTTTTGTTCGTTTCTGTGATGCGTTCAACATTCCTGTGTTGACTTTGGTTGACGTTCCCGGTTTCTTACCAGGTTCAGGACAAGAATATGCAGGTATCATTAGCCATGGTGCTAAACTGATGTTTGCTTATGGTGAAGCTACAGTTCCAAAAGTAACGGTAACTATCCGTAAATCATACGGTGGTGCACACGATGTAATGAGTTGTAAACAACTTCGTGGTGACTTTAACTACGCTTGGCCAACAGCAGAGATTGCTGTAATGGGTGCTGCAGGTGCTATCGAAGTATTGGAAGGACGTGCAATTTCTAAAATTACTGATCCTGAAGAAAAAGCTGCATTTGTGAGCGAAAAAGTGAATGAATATAAAGACAAATTTGCTAATCCTTATCAGGCAGCTTCATATGGTTATATCGACGATATTATTGAACCACGCAACACACGTTTCCGTGTAATCCGTGCATTCCAGGCGTTGGAAACCAAGAAAGTTGTGAATCCACCAAAGAAACATAGTAACATACCTTTATAATTAATCCTATGAGCGTTGAAAAACTTTCTGGAAAAAAAAACGAACCAGTTGCGCCAGTTAGCAAGGATAACGGTGAAATTCCGTCGGCAGATGTAGTTGCCATATCAATGGCTTTGCATTTGTTTTACGATGAGGTTCATGATAATGAAAGTAATGTCATTACGATTAAACATATCGCAAGACGTTACTCACCTTGGAGTTCAAAAATTTATGGTGTAATTAATAATCTCAGATAAGAAGATATGAAGAAATTCAAATTTACAATAGATGGGGCTTCATACAGTGTGAATGTCAAATCGGTAGAAGGCAATCAAGCCGAAATTGAAGTAAATGGCAAATCGTATGCAGTAGGATTGGAACAAGAGGTAAATACCTTGAAAACTCCTATTATTGTTCGTAAAGATGTACAATCTAATCCGGGCGAGAGCAGAATCACTGCACCTAAGTCATCGGGCGCACATAGTCTTAAAGCTCCACTTCCGGGAAGCATTATACGTGTGGCTGTCAATGTTGGTGATGCAGTTATACCTGGCGATTTGTTGTTGGTAATGGAGTCTATGAAAATGGAAAACAATATCCTTGCAGAAAAAGCCGGTACGATCAAAAGTATTGCTGTTTCAGAAGGACAAGCTGTATTGCAAGACGATATCTTACTGGAACTGGAATAGTATTTCAGTGATCAGTACAATGGTCAGTTATAAAAAAGCCCGTCGATTGATTTCGATGGGCTTTTTGTTTGACTAATTATTCGCGATAATACTCAAAATAATAATCTCCTAATGTATCATGAAATCCCCACCCAACATCGGAAGTAGCTTCCAGAATTTCTTTGGCTCTAAATTGAAATAAGGATAAAAGTCTTTCCTTGTGCATGTATTTTAGAGCTTTGAAGAACATACTTTCCATACTGTTATAGAATTGTTCATTGATATCGCCATATTCTAAAGTAAAACGAACACCAATTTCAACATAAAACAGCATTAAATCTGCCTGATATTCGGGAGATATACCTAATTTTGCTATATCGCTTATTGCTTTTCGGGCAACAGAATAGCGAGTACGAGGCAACCCTTTGCCAGGAAAAAATTCATTCTCGATTATTTTCTTTTGCTTTTTTAATACTGCTTCTTCATCTCCAGATAAGAAAAGCTTATAATACTCCTGAACCGATGTATAATTTTTGTCCAATTCAAGAACCTGTTCAATTAGT
>DATFAW010000283.1:0-19492 GCA_035254165.1 Paludibacter sp. | reverse complement strand
GTTTACCAGGCAATCCACCGCCTGAAAGTGGTGATTTGCGTTGAACCATTTCGCGAGCCTTACGGGCTGCGTAGCGAGCGGTAGCAGCAAGAATTACTTTTTCCACAATAGTGCGGGCTGCTTTTGGATTTTCTTCCAGGTAGTTTCCAAGCGCTTCACCAACTGCCATGTCCACCGAACCCATAACTTCGTTATTACCAAGTTTGGTTTTAGTTTGACCCTCGAATTGTGGCTCTGCAACTTTAATTGAGATAACGGCAGTTAATCCTTCGCGGAAGTCATCACCACTGATTTCAATTTTTAGTTTTTCAAGCATTTTGCTGTCTTCAGCGTATTTTTTCAACGTACGTGTCAATCCGCGGCGGAAACCAGCCAAGTGGGTTCCACCTTCAATGGTGTTGATATTGTTTACGTAAGAGTGTATGTTTTCGTTGTATGACGTGTTGTAAGTCATTGCTATTTCCACCGGAGTTCCATTCTTTTCGGTAGAAATATGGATAACGCTGTCGATAAGTGGCTCGCGAGCTTCGTCGATATATTCAACAAATTCTTTTAAGCCTTCCTTAGAATGGAATACTTCTGATTTGAAGCTTCCATCTTCTTCTAAATGACGTTTGTCGGTTAGCGTAAGGGTGATGCCTGCATTCAGGAATGCCAATTCACGTAACCGGCCGGCTAAGATATCCCATTTGTACACTGACTCAATAAAAATGCTGCTGTCAGGCAAGAATGTTATAGAAGTGCCGTTGGTTGTAGAAGTTCCAACTTCTTTAACGGAAAATTTAGGAATACCGCATTCGTATTCCTGCATGTATAGTTTTCCACCGCGCGATACTTCCACGTGCAAAAGTGTAGAAAGTGCATTTACACATGAGACACCCACGCCGTGCAAACCACCCGAGACTTTGTAGCTGTCTTTGTCGAACTTACCACCGGCATGAAGCACAGTCATAACTACTTCCAAAGCTGATTTGCCTTCTTTTTCGTGCATGTCTACGGGGATACCGCGTCCGTTATCGATAACTGTGATAGAGTTGTTTTCGTTGATAAAAACCTGAATAGTATCGCAATGTCCGGCCATGGCTTCATCGATGGAGTTGTCTACCACCTCGTATACCAAGTGGTGTAAACCTTTGATGCCTATGTCGCCAATGTACATTGCAGGACGTTTACGTACTGCTTCCAAACCTTCCAGCACTTGAATGCTACTCGCACCGTAATTGGCACTTGCAGTGTCTCTTGCTTTTTCTACTTCGTTCATTTTTATTTTAAGTTATTTAATTACAGTTGTTTGAAGATAGATATTCGCTTATGCTTACAAAGAAGCGTACTATCTCGAAAAACAGACAAATATACAATAAATTATTGGAACGGGAGCTATGGTTTTGGGATAAATTTAAAATTGAACATGCGTCGAAATGATCATGTTTCTGCTGAATTTTATATTAAACAAGACTCCCTTTCGTGTGTGTACGAAAGGGAGTTTATATGAGTTGAAATGATAGTTTTAGGCTATTATTTCTGCAAATATGAAAAGTGTCTATTCCAATATCTCGTTATCGTGCATTTCTTTCATAAATGTCACAAAATCGTTTTTCTTATCCGATTCCATCCATTCCATGCTTTTGCGTGGATGTGCGTTTAATGCGCCCGAAATGAGGTAGGGAATGTGATATCCCCAGTCGATATCCTTTTGCATTGGATGAACGAAATCCTGAATGACCTGCAACAGTGGGAGCAGGCGGTATTTCGGATTTTTCAGGAAAGCAATCAGGATTTCAATCGGGCAATTTCCTGCGCCACGTCCAAGTCCCATCAAGGTGGCATCGAGCATGGTGCAGCCTTCCATTAAAGCAGTAATGGTGTTTGACATGGCCAGTTGCATGTTGTTGTGGGCATGGATGCCAATTTCTTTCCCGGGCATGGCAGCGGTGTATTTCCGAACCAAATGTTGAATCGATTCCACGTACATGCTACCGAAGCTGTCCACGGCATAAAATACTTTTACACGCGATTTTGCGATGTCTTTCAATGCTTCGTCGAGTTCCAGTTCGCCAACGGTTGAAACGGCCATTAGATTGATGCAAGTTTCGTAACCTTTGTCCATGCAGTGGTGGGCAAGCGCAATGGCTTTGTCTACCTGGTGAACATAACAAGCCACGCGAATCATGTCCAGCGCACTTTCTGAGGCCAAGGGTATATCTTCTAAATCAATGCGACCGATATCTGCCATGGCCGACAGTTTTAGGTTGGTTTCGTTTTTGCCTACGATGCGTTCCAGATCCTTCTGATGACAGAACTTCCATGGACCCATTTCGGTTCGGCTAAAAGATTTCTCGCTGCTCAGGTAGCCGATTTCCATATAATCAATTCCGGCTTCGACGCACGCATTGTATACTCCGCGAACAAAGTCATCGCTAAATTGCCATTTATTCATCAATCCACCGTCGCGCACGGTGCAGTCCATTACTTTAATGTCTTGTTTGTACATGTTTATGACCCTCAATCCGTCAGCTGACGGAGGCTTTTAAGTTGGTTGTTGTTTGATTTGTTGTTTATGCCTTGTTTATGTCTTTTTGATTTGACTCTTTTAAGCCCCTTTAGGGGTTTGGGGTTTCCCTTCAAGAATTTCCAGTTCTTTTCCAATGTTATGATCCACCAGGAACCGGAAAATTTGTTCGAAGGTGTCTTTGTCCAGTCCATGGTCCTCGGCCCATTCTCCCCGTTGCTTAATTACCTGATCTTTGCGATCCTGGGCTACGACACTTTGGGCATCGCTTTTGAATTTTACAATTTCACTGACGTACTGAAACCGCAAACCAAAGAGAGCAATGATTTCTTTGTCGATAAGATCGATTTGGGAGCGGATTTCTTCTTTGTCCTTACATTCGGAGGGGGATTTTGCTAATTTCAAGGGATAATATTTTGAGTTTTGTGAATAAATCGCACAAAAATAAGGATTTTGTTTCAATAATCGAAATTAAGCTTGCTGTTTTGTTTCAATTCGTCATTTATTTGGCTGTGGTAATGGTTTTACTACAAGTGAAACCATTACTAAAAAAGAACTGGCGATACGACCTAAGTCATACCGCCAGTAGAATTGAACAAGTGGGGCGCGACTTCCAAGTCGTACTCCCACTAATGTAGAGATTATAACAGTTCTACGCTTCGTTTTACGAAGTTTGCTAATGCTTCGCCTTTCAGCATGTTGTTTGCTAAAAGTGCCAGGTCGATCAGTTGGCGAACTTCTTTGTTTTGAGTTGCAAATGTTTTGTATACAGCCTTTTTCTTGTCGGTCAAATCCTGTATTTGTTTTTCCAGTTCTTCCAGCTGTGTTTTTTCGGCACTTGGAATTTCTTCGTCTTTTTTGCCTTTTTGGTTTTCTTTCAATGCTGATTTTTTGCTTTCGGCAAGGGCAAGTTCAGTTGCAAAAGGACTCACTTCGGTGCTGCAGGCAGTTTCTTCGTTAGTCAATAGTTTTTCGATGACCGGATGGGCTGTGTTTACCACCAGATTGAAGCTGTCGGGCATTTCGCCGTAGAAACTCATCATGCCACCACCGCCTTGCAGCGCTGACATGTCTTTCATGCGGCGCATAAATTCGTTTTGTGTTACGAAAACGGGATTTGATGTTGGAGCAAGTTGCTCGAAAGTGACAATGAAGTTGGTTTTTTCCAAAGCCGGAATCTGAGATTCGAAAACGGTAACGAGAGCATCGCGTTGCTCGTTGGTGAGCGTTACTTTATTGTCGTCATTCTTTTGGATGATTTTGTCAATAACATCGCTGTCTACACGAACGAAACGCGTTTTCTCGAATTTTTGTTCCAGTTGGCTTACCACGTGTACGTCCAGTTGTCCGTCCATGATTAATACATCATAGCCTTTTTCCTGTGCGTGTTGGATATAGCTGTATTGCTCGTCGGCATTGCTGGCATACAGGTAAATAAGGTCGCCGTTTTTGTCTTTTTGGTTTTCGCCAACCAATGTTTTATATTCTTCGAAAGTAAAATACTTTCCGTCGACATTTTTCAACAGTGCGAATTTTTCGCCGCGTTCGTAGAATTTTTCGTCGCTCAGCATACCGTATTGGATGAAGAGTTTCAGGTTATCCCATTTTTCTTCAAATGCAGTACGGTCGGCTTTGAAAATTTCGTTCAGGCGGTCGGCTACTTTCTTAGTGATGTGGCTCGAAATCTTTTTTACGTTACCGTCGCTTTGCAGGTAGCTGCGCGATACGTTCAACGGAATATCGGGTGAATCGATTACACCGTGCAACAGTGTCAGGTATTCGGGTACAATGTTTTCTACGTGATCGGTAACATACACCTGGTTGCAATACAGCTGGATTTTGTTGCGTTGCATGTCTATGTTATTCTTGATTTTTGGGAAATAAAGAATACCGGTCAGGTTGAATGGATAATCAACGTTGAGGTGAATATGGAAAAGCGGATCTTCGCTCATTGGGTTCAGCTCGCGGTAGAAATTGGTATAATCTTCGTCTTTCAGGTCGGCAGGTTTGCGGGTCCAGGCAGGGTTGGTGTTGTTGATGATGTTGTCATCTTCGGTTTCCACGTTTTTGCCGTCTTTCCATTCTTTCTTTTTGCCAAAAGCAATTTCGATAGGGAGGAATTTGCAGTATTTGGTCAGCAATTCCTGTATTTTTGATTCTTCGAGGAAGTCTTTGTTTTCGTCGTCGATGTGCAACACGATGTCGGTTCCACGGTCGGCTTTGATGGTGTCTTCCAAATTATATTCGGGGCTGCCATCGCATGACCAGTGTTGTGCTGCTGTGTTATCTTTGTGCGACTGTGTGAAGATTTCCACTTGTTTCGACACCATAAATGATGAATAGAAACCAAGTCCGAAGTGGCCAATAATGGCTTGCGCGTCGTTTTTGTATTTTTCCAAAAACTCTTCGGCTCCCGAGAAAGCAATCTGGTTGATGTACTTGTCAATTTCGTCGGCAGTCATACCTATTCCGCGGTCGGAGATGGTGAGTGTGCCTTTCTTTTTGTTGATAGCCACGCGAACGGTGAGGTCGCCCAGTTCGCCTTTGTATTCGCCAACGGCTGCTAATGTTTTCAGCTTTTGTGTGGCATCCACGGCGTTCGATACTAATTCACGCAAAAAGATTTCGTGATCGCTGTACAAAAATTTCTTGATAACGGGGAAGATATTATCACTCGTAACCCCAATGCTTCCTTTACTCATGTTTATTCGTTTATTTGGTTATGTGTTTATTCTCAATTAGTCGGGACGCAACATAAGTTGCACTCCGGCTAGTTCGGCGTTGGGTTATTCAAAAAAAGTGCCAGCGGGGTTGGCGTGACAGAATGACAGAAAATAATGGATAATGCACAATGCATAATTCATAATGTGGCGGAATTGACAGGAGGTTTAGTTTTTTCTAACCCATCCCCCTTCGGGTACTTCCCTTTATCAAAAGGGAAGATCGTGTGCGGGGATTTGTGCGCTGAATAAGATGACTGCAATGATGAAGCCATTGAAAATGACTATAAAAAGTATAGGGTTTCGCACTTCTCCAATGTCCCCTTTTTTGAAAGGGGACGAGCGCAGCGGAGGGATTCTTGTTTTCTAACCCATCCCGCGGTTCGACTGAGCTCACGCCGAAGGCTTCGGGCACTTCCCTTTATCAAAAGGGAAGATTGTGTGCGGGAACTTGAGGTTGCGGACGATCTGCCAGTTGGCGGAGGAGGGGCTAAAGTATTAAGTGTTTCAATCTCCAAAAAATCACTATTTTACTCCCCTGATATACGCATTTTGCGAAAAATATCGTATCTTTGCGCGCGAAAATTAGATGTTTAAAAAAAGAAAAATGTAATTTTATGAATGTAGTTACAAAAACTATCACATTGGGTGATGGACGTACCATTTCGATTGAAACAGGAAAATTGGCTAAACAAGCCGATGGTTCTGTAATGGTTCGCATGGGTGATACCATGCTTTTGGCCACCGTTTGTTCGGCCAAAGACGCTGTACCGGGAACGGATTTTATGCCGCTATCGGTTGATTATAAAGAAAAATTTGCCTCTTCAGGCCGTTTTCCGGGTGGTTTCCTTCGTCGCGAAGGCCGTGCTTCGGATTACGAAATTTTAGTTTCACGCCTTGTTGACCGCGCTTTGCGCCCTTTGTTCCCGGATGATTTCCACGCTGAAACTTTTGTTACTGTTACGATGTTCTCTGCCGATGGCGTAGATATGCCTGATGCATTGGCCGGTTTGGCTGCTTCGGCTGCTTTGGCTGTGTCGGATGTGCCTTTCAACGGTCCTATCTCTGAGGTTCGTGTGGCTCGTGTTAATGGCGAATTCGTTGTGAATCCAACTTTCGAGCAATTGGAATCGGCTGACATGGAAATCATGGTTGCTGCTACACTTGATAACATCATGATGGTAGAAGGCGAAATGAAAGAAGTGAGCGAAGATGATTTGTTGGCTGCTATGAAAGTGGCTCACGAAGCTATCAAAGTTCAATGCCAGGCTCAGTTGGAATTAATGGAAGCAGTTGGTAAAACTGTGAAACGTGAATATTGCCACGAAGAAAATGATGAAGATCTGAAAAAAGATGTTTGGGCTAAAACTTACGATAAAGCGTATGTATTGGCAACTGCCTGCAATACAGACAAGCACTCACGCAGTGAAAACTTCGAAGCTGTAAAAGCTGAATACATTGCCGGACTTGATCCCGAAGTAGCTGCTGAGAAAAAAGGATTGATTAGCAAATACTACCACGAAGTAGAAAAAGAAGCTATGCGTCGTTCTATTTTGGATGAAGGCAAACGTCTTGATGGTCGTAAAACTACCGAGATCCGTCACATTTGGTCAGAAGTTGACTATCTTCCCGGAACTCACGGTTCGGCTATTTTCACCCGTGGTGAAACCCAATCGTTGACTACCGTTACTTTGGGTACCAAGATGGATGAAAAATTGGTTGACGAAGCTTTGATTCGTGGAAAAGAACGTTTCTTGTTGCACTATAACTTTCCACCATTCTCTACTGGTGAGGCTCGCGCGTCACGTGGTGTTGGCCGTCGCGAAGTAGGTCATGGTAACCTGGCTCTCCGTGCATTGAAAAATATGATTCCTGATAACTATCCTTATGTGGTTCGTGTTGTTTCTGATATTTTGGAATCAAACGGATCTTCTTCAATGGCTACGGTTTGTGCCGGAACATTGGCGTTGATGGATGCAGGTGTACAAATCAAGAAACCGGTTTCGGGTATTGCCATGGGATTGATTTCTGAAAATAAAGGTAAAAACTTTGCCGTTCTTTCTGATATCCTGGGTGACGAAGATCACTTGGGTGATATGGACTTCAAGGTAACCGGAACAAAAGACGGTATTACTGCTACCCAAATGGATATCAAGGTTGATGGACTTTCGTACGAAATTCTGGAAACAGCCTTAAGACAAGCGAAAGCTGGCCGTATGCATATCTTGGGTAAAATCCAGGAAACATTGGAAGCTCCACGCGAAGATATGAAACCAAATGCTCCACGTATTGTGGCCATGTTCATTCCGAAAGAAATGATTGGTGCTATCATCGGACCTGGTGGAAAAATTATTCAAAACATGCAAGCTGAAACAGGCGCTGCAATCACTATTGAAGAAATTGGTGACCAGGGTCGCGTGGAAATTGCGGCTAACAATAAAGCTGCTATTGATGCTGCTATCGCTAAAATTAAAGGTATCGTAGCGATTCCTGAAATTGGTGAAACATATCCATCGAAAGTAAAATCGGTAATGCCTTACGGTGCATTCGTTGAATTTATGCCTGGTAAAGAAGGTCTTCTTCATATTTCTGAAATCGACTGGAAACGCATTGAAACAATGGACCAAGCCGGTATCAAAGAAGGCGACATGATTGATGTGAAACTGTTGGAAATTGACCAAAAGACCGGTAAATTCAAACTTTCACGCAAAGCGTTGATGCCACGTCCTCCTCGTGAAGACAAACCGAAAGCGGAATAAAAACCCCTAAATCCCCTGAAGGGGACTTGAAAGAAAAGCTGCAATCCGAAAGGGTTGCAGCTTTTTTATTGGGATTGCTGTTGAGACAGCTCGTAACCGGCCTTTGTGTTTCTGAATAAAATGTTTTAGAATTGAAAACTATTATGGCAACCAATACGTTTTTTCTATTTACTTTTGTAAAGCATTTCTATCTTACTTGTTTAACCTATTTTAATCGCCCGAAAATGAAATTTAAATTAAGTGTTTTGTTGTTCTTATTATTGACTGTCTCGTTGTTTGCCGGTACTCCGCTGGATAATTTCATCAATAATCCTTTATTGCAAAATGCCAATGTGAGCCTATTGGTCAAAGAGTTGGGGGCTAACAGGGTTGTTTGCCAATTCCGTTCCAATAATGTGACCATTCCGGCTTCGTGTATGAAACTGGTAACTACGGCAACTGCCCTGGAACTGCTTGGCCCAACATTTTGCTTTCAAACGAAGCTTGAAATTGATGGAACATTAGGACCTAATGGTGTGTTGAATGGCAATTTATATATTCGTGGTGGCGGCGATCCTACGCTGGGCTCAGAGAAAATGGGTGACCCCGATTTCCTGACAAAATGGGTGGCAGCGGTGAAAGAAGCCGGCATTAAAAAGATAAATGGCCAGATTGTAGCTGACGGAACTTTGTTCGACGAAGAAGGAGTTAACCCGAAATGGACCTGGGAAGATATCGGTAATTATTATGCTGCCGGAGCGTATGGTATTTCGTATATGGACAATACTTTTAAATTGTTTGTCCGCTCCGGTGCTGTTGGTACCACACCCGAAATTTTACGTGTAATACCCGAGATATCGTCGTTGGAGTTTGAAAATCATCTGACGAGTACAAATATTGACTCGGATAGTGCTTACTTTTATGGCGCACCAAAGTCTCGCCACCGTGTTATTCGCGGAGAAATTCCGGCTAACAGGATGGAGTTTTATATCAAAGGCGATATCCCGAACCCAAGTCTTTTGCTGGCTGAACATTTTCAGAAGAAATTAATGGAAAGTGGCATCTTTTCCAGCGAATTGCCTTCCGACATTGTAAAAAGAACAACTCAACGCAAAGTAATACACGTTCATAATTCGCCTCCATTAAGTGAAATTATTGCAGAAACCAATGTTCATAGCAATAATGGCTATGCCGAAGAGATTTTTCGTTACCTGGCGTTGAAAAACAGTACGATGGCAACTTCCAACGGAGCCATCCGCGAGATACGATCGTTTTGGAAAGCAAAAGAATTACCTGTCAGCCAGCTTTATATGTACGACGGTTGCGGCTTGTCTCCTCTGGATGCTGTGTCTGCCAACTTTTTTGTGGAGTTGCTTACGTATATGAAAACTGGAAGTCCGAATAAAGAAGCATTCTTCAATTCGCTTCCTGTATCCGGTAGAAGCGGTACGCTGGCTAACTTCCTGGCCAAAACTTCACTGCAAGGAAAGGTTCATGCTAAAAGTGGTACCATTGGTGGCGTGAAATGCTATGCTGGCTATATTGAGAAGAATAACAAGACTTATGTCTTTTCTATCCTGGTCAATCATTTTAATGGAACATCGAAAGCGGTAACCCAGAAGATGGAAGAATTTCTTCTTCGAGTAACTGCCGTCAGAAAACGCTAATCAGCGAACACTAATCATTGACGGTGCAACTTATATGCGCAGTCTCAATAATAAGCCTAATGAAAAATAGTTTTTACATCAAACAAACCAATTCCACCAATGCACTGCTTTGGCGGATGATTCGTGAAGAATCGTTGCCCGAAGGCTTTGTTGTGCAAACCGATTTCCAGACGGGTGGAAAAGGCCAAATTGGTAATTCGTGGGAATCGGAAGCGGGAAAGAATCTGCTTTTCAGCATGGTGCTTTATCCGTATCACATTGTTCCCGACCAACAATTTTTGCTTTCGCAGATTGTAAGTCTCGGCATTAAAAAAGCCTTAGACGAATATACCGAAGATATTACGGTGAAGTGGCCGAATGATATTTACTGGAATGATAAAAAGTTAGTGGGAATTCTGATTGAGAACTCGCTGCAAGGCAATCGAATTAAATCGGTCGTGATTGGAATTGGATTGAATGTAAACCAGTTATCATTTGTTAGCGATGCTCCCAATCCGGTTTCGTTACAGCAGATAACCGGAAGACGGATAAACAGAAAGCTCCTGCTTGCCCGGATTTGCCGGAACATACTGGAATTATATGGAGGGTTGGATATAAAAAAGATTCGTGCAGCATATGCCGGGTCGTTATACCGCAAAGAAGGTTTCTATGCCTACAGCACCGAAACTGAAACTTTTCAGGCTAAAATTATTCAAGTTCATCTCGACGGACAACTGGAACTTGAAACAGAAGCGGGAGAAAGAAAAGGATTCTATTTCAAAGAGGTAAAGTTTCAATAAATCAATCTCCCAATTAATTGGAAATTGACAAATCAATACGTTGATTACTTTATTTCTTCGTAATCAACGTATTCACCTTCGTTTTTGTCGAATATTTTCGATTTGGATGATGGCTGTTCGCGACTTTCTGACGTAGGGTTTTGCGTTTGATTGGCACGTTTTCCAAAACTAAAAATGGAGCGTATAAATCCCAGTACGGTCGAAATGATTATCAAACCGATTACCAGAATAAATACAATTATAAATAATAGGAAACTTAACATCGAATAGGTAATAATTATTTAGAATACATCTTTTGCCACTCGTTTCACGCTTTGAGTAGCCATCATACTGTAAAAATGAATGCTTGGCACACCGTTTTCTTTCAAATCTTTGGCTTGCTTTGTGCACCATTCCACTCCAACCTCCACGGCATCTGCATCTGTTTTGCATTTTTGTAACTCAGTTGAAAATTCTTCGGGCAGATCCAGGTGGAATATCTTAGGCAAAGCTGTTAATTGATTCTTCAGGGTGATTGGTTTAATCCCCGGAATAATTGGTACATTGATACCGTTTGCCTTGCATTTGTTTACAAAATCATAATACTTTTGGTTGTCAAAAAACATCTGAGTCACCAGGTATTCAGCGCCGGCATCTACTTTTTGTTTCGCGTAAAATAAGTCTGAGTCAATGTTCGGAGCTTCTTCGTGTTTTTCGGGATAGCAAGCCATACCATACGAAAAAGGTACGATCGGCGACTTCATTTTCGAACCATCTAAAAACAAGCCCTGATTAAAATTGTTCACCTGAACTTGTAGCTCGGTGGCATTTTTATGACCGGTAGGCGAGAAATTGCGTTCGTGTTTGGCTTTGTCGCCACGGAGAAGGAGCAAATCGGTAATTCCGAGGAATTGTAGGTCAATCAGTGCATATTCGGTTTCTTCGCGGGTAAACCCACTGCAAATAATATGCGGAACAACAGCAATTTTGTATTTGTTCTGAATGGCAGCGGCTATAGCAACAGTTCCCGGACGATGACGTTCGGCAACTTGTTCGAAAAGGCCCTGTGCATTTTCTTTGAATACCAACTCGCTGCGGTGCGTGGTGATATTGATATATTTAGGATCGAATTCGCGCAAGGTGTCAATGGTTCTATACACTGTTTCAATGCCATTCCCTTTCAACGGTGGCAATAATTCGAACGAAAAGGCCGTTGTTTTTGCGCTTCTAATCTTTTCTACAACACTCATGAACAATTGATGATTGACAACTGACAACTGACAAGCTTTTGTCTGTCAACGGAAAGTTGAGATTTTAGTTTCTAATTTGTATGCAAAAGTACAATTTTTTTTCAAAATGCTAGTCAGATAAGTCTGAATGTTAACATGTTCTAGTAAAATGTCTGAGCTTTTAATAGAACTTGTTTAATTGTAACTGAGGTAACTACTCTGGTTTAGAATTCGACAAAGTATGCAATAATACCAAGAATAATCAGGACTGTCCCGGTAATTCTTTTAGCATGATGTTCCAGGAAACTCAGATTTAGTTTGTTGACGCCATTCAGTCCAATATAAACCAACGCAGACATGAATGCTAGTGTCATGATCAGATACACTGCCGAAACGGTAAAAATTCCTGCCCAACCAAAGTTCGCCGCTTGAAAATAATAAGCTTCAATTTCAACGCAAGGTGTTAGGAACATAGCAATACTCAACGAAGTTATAATGGCTGTTTTCGATCTTCTGTTTTTCAGCTTTTTTTCGTCCATATCGAAATGATGATGGTGATGATGTCCTGCTCGAAAATCGAGTATCAGATACGCAATCCCAATAACAAGCAAAATGGTGGGTGCTACAATGCTTGTAATGGAGCTATATTTTTCGAACAACTTTATACCGACAAAGCCAACGATAATCCCAATGACTATGGTGCTTATCATGTGGGAAAGGCCGGTAATAAAAGTGGCAAAAATAGCTTCTCTGTTTGTCCATTTTTCAGTTTTCGAAATGGCTATTATCGGAATCCAGTGATGGGGAATTAATGCGTGAATCAAGCTGAGAAGTAAACTACCTAGAAATATTTGCCACATTGTTTTTTATTTTATTGTTGAAAATTGAATCGTTTTACTGAACGATCTTTTATTCTAATGCGAATTAACTGTTCCTGACTGATTCAGACTTACTAATAACGCTGTTGACCGGTTTTTGTTTCCGGTGGTCTGTCCGGCTGGCTAAACTTCACGAACCTTTGTGTCGGTTGTGAGGGTTTTATTGACTAAATCTGCTTTTTCCCAGAGCAGAAGTTTTGACCTGCGATTCAGCTTCAACTCAGCTTCATTACCAAGCAAAAGCGCCGGGTAGTAAACGCAGGAGGCAATCAGTTCGAAGATTGGAAATGCAGGATTGGCTTGGGCTGCCTGTTTCAGTTTGATGTTAATTATTTCAAGAGAATTTGTGCCGAAATCGCATACCAAAGGTTTGTTGTTAATCGCGAAGACAGGCAATTCTTCTGATAGATCGTAATAATTGTAATTTTCACTAAGTCCCTGAATTTCTTCAATTGATCTGTTTAGCTTCAACGAAACTATCCCGGTGGAGATAATTCCGTCGAAGAATAAAGTTTGGGCAGTTTCTACCAATCTGTCGTCCAGGCTCTGAATTCCTGTAATGTTGTCTTGTTCATCTCTTTCCACCAGCATTCTGCGAAGAATCTGCTGAGGTGAACAGAAAGTAAGCTGGCTTCCAATACGAGTCATTATTTCTGATGCAGCAATTTACTGTTTCTTATAGTTGCAGGTATTTGCTTCCCTGGATTTTTTCCCGGCGGTGTTGGTTTTCTAATGGCATCGTAATTAGTTGGATCTGCTTTTTCAACCATTTTGCGGATGCTGTCCTGCATTTTATAATTGAATTCCCGTATCAAACTAATACTGTCAACAGTGGCGTTTAGTTTACCTTTATAAACCGAGCTTCCCAGTAATTCGCCCGAAATAGACTTGATTTTGAGTTTGTGGATTGCCGGGAAACGGAAAGTATACCGACGGAGCAAACTGTCGTGATAAGCTGTTTTATAGACGCTATCCGTTTTTCCATTCTGGTAATGTATACGTAAAATAACCCGTTGTTTCTTGCAAGAGTCTTCTGGTGCGATGCGTTGAAGGAATCTCAATACGTAGACATCGCCAAACATAAACCCTTGATACGGGATTTTAAAGTCAAGATGTGTTCTCGTTGAATCTTTGGTTAGTATATATTTTGTCCGTTTATTCCAGATATTTATTTTTATTATTGAAGCTGCCAGTGTATCAACCGGATGATATTTGCCATTTTTTATTTCTTTCTGAAAAGCAGTTAGTTCGGTTATTACGTTGTTATAAACCATGGTGAACTTCTGTGGATTTTTTGTGTACCACACTAATGAAGAATCAAACTCGGCTTGTGTAATTCCGTGTTTTTTTAAAACGTACTTGTAATAAGGAGCTTTGTTGAAGTTTGGTCCGTAATTTTGACCTCCATCATTTAATAATGCATCTGCCTTATGCATGTCAACCAGAACTTCTGCCATGTCGCTTTGGTTCAGAACGTCTTTGGGCCGGCCACCACAAGCTGACAAAAGAAGAATGAATCCAAGGATGGAAACAAGGTAAAAGTTTTGTTTATTCAATTGGTTCAACATGTTGGTCTTTTTTTGTTTCGAGACTTTCATTCAGTTCCTTGCGGAAAAATAGAAGGATTATGACTACAGCCACACTGATTGCAGAGTCAGCGATATTAAAAACAGGACTAAAGAAGATGGTTTCTCCTGCACTGTTTCTGATTATTGGAAAATAGAGCATGTCAACGACTCTCCCGTAAAACAGGGAGGCATAACCACCGCCGTCGGGCAGGAATGAAGCAATGTGCCCGTGACTGTCGTCGAAAATCAGGCCGTAGAACATTGAGTCGATAATATTTCCTGCAGCACCTGCCAATACCAATGACACAGTAAGGATAAAACCGTTTCTTGCATTTTTTCTAATCAAATTGCGAATATAGTAAGCCAATAAAACTACTGCTGCAATACGGAAAAGTGTAAGGAATAGTTTGCTGATAATTTCCATGCCGAATGCCATTCCGTTGTTTTCAATGAAAAAAATCTGAAACCAGCTGAAAACATCAACATGATCGCCTAAAGCAAAGTGCAATTTGATGTAAACCTTTACTGCCTGATCGACAAATAAAACTAGAAATATCAGTAAAATTGACTTTTTGGTTATTGACATTGAAAGAAATGATTAAAAAATTAATGATGAGTTATTGGGTTGCGGATTAAAGAATTAATTCATCCGTTGATCTACATTGAAAAAAACACAAATTCGACAACAGAAAATTGTCCTGTTGCCGAATTTTGTATTATGTTACAACTGTCTACTTCTTGTCGTTTTTTGCTTCGATGCTTAAAGTAGCATGCGGAACAGCGCGCAGGCGTTCTTTTGGAATCAGTTTTCCTGTTTCGCGGCAAATTCCGTAAGTTTTATTTTCGATACGAATTAAAGCCGATTGCAAATGCTGAATAAACTTCATCTGGCGTTGTGCCAACCGTCCTGATTCTTCTTTCGAAAGTGTAGCAGCACCTTCTTCCAGTACTTTAAAAGTGGGAGAAGTGTCCATCACATCGTTCCCATCTAAATTGGTAATGCCATTGCGCAATGCTTCATATTCTATTTGCGCTTTTTCAAGCTTTTCGGTTATCAGTAACCGAAATTCTTCCAATTCAGCATCTGTGTATCTTGTCTTCTCAGCCATATTCGTAAATTTTAAAAAGGTTTTGAAACTTTTGTATTAAACTACAGTTCTACTGCGTTTTTAATTGCCTGCGAAAATAGGAAATAAGTTTGATTTTGACAATCATTTCGTGTTTTATTTTAGCAAAAAGAATATATATAAGCAGCAAACGGATACATAGATTATTTGTTTATAATAAATGTATATGAATTCAATGCGAATGAATGAAGTTTAAAAATGATAATTATCCGGTTTGATCAAAGGGTTACACTCTCTTTACCGAAACTTTTACAACATATTCGTCAAATTCAAGTTCAGTCGCATCCGTTAATTGAGATGCTAACACTACGGTCTTTGCCAAAGTTTGCGAAGCAATATAATTCTTATATTCTTCCACTGCTTCTTTTATTTCATCGCGACTTTCAATTTCCACCGAAATTTTGTCTACGATTTCGTATCCATTTGATTTGCGGATGTTTTGAATGCGGTTAACCAATTCGCGGGCAATTCCTTCGCGCAATAATGCGTCGGTAACAGTTATGTCGAGCGCCACGGTGAGTTTGCCTTCGTTAGCAACCAACCAGCCCGGCATGTCTTCGGTAATGATTTCAACATCTTCGGGCGTGAGTTCCACGTTTCCGGAAGCTAACGCCAGTGTATATTGTCCGTTACGTTCAATCTCAGTTATTTCGTGGGTGCCGAATGAGTTCATTGCCTGCGCAATTTCTTTCATTTGTTTGCCGTATTTTTTACCAAGGGTTTTGAAATTCGGTTTGATTTTCTTAACCAGGTTTTCCATATCGTTGTCGGCCGGAATTACTTCCAGCTCTTTTACGTTAACCTCGGCTTTTACAAGTTCTGCAATGTACTTTAATTGTTTATAAGTCGTTTCATCCGGAGCCGGAATTACAGCTTTAGTAAGCGGCTGACGCACTTTCTTTTCAGCTTTACGGCGCAAAGCCAATATCATCGACGAAGTTTGTTGTGCCAGTTGCATACATTCTTCCAGATTGCTATCAATCAATGCTTCGCTGAAAGTAGGGAATTTAGCCAGGTGAACCGATTCGCTTGTGTCTTTTCCTGTCACTGCATTCAGATCGAGGAACAGGCGGTCTGCAAAAAACGGAGCAATAGGTGATATGAGGCGTGACACGGTTTCCAGGCAAGTGTAAAGTGTTTGGTAAGCCGATATTTTATCTTCGTCGTATTCGCCACCCCAATAGCGTTTGCGGTTCAGGCGAACGTACCAGTTACTGAGGTTCTCGCCCACAAAATCCGAGATAGCGCGTCCCGCACGGGTTGGTTCGTAAGTCTCGTAATACTCGGTTACGTCTTTCACTAGCGTGTTTAGCAATGAAATAATCCAACGGTCAATTTCAGGACGGTTTTCCATGGGAACTTCCGCTTCTGCGTAGGTGAATTTATCTACATTAGCATACAAAGTGAAGAACGAATAGGTGTTGTAAAGCGTTCCGAAGAATTTGCGGCGCACTTCTTCAATTCCTTCCACGTCGAATTTCAGGTTGTCCCAAGGCGAAGCGTTGGTCATCATATACCAACGAAGCGGATCGGACCCGTATTTTTCAATGGCGATGAACGGATCGACACCATTTCCAAGACGTTTCGACATTTTATTGCCGTTTTTGTCGAGTACCAAACCGTTTGAAACTACGTTTTTAAATGCCACCGAACCACGAACCATGGTACTGATAGCATGCAACGTAAAGAACCAACCACGAGTTTGATCCACACCTTCCGAAATAAAATCGGCAGGGAAATTCGTACGGTTATCGATGAGCGCTGCATTTTCGAATGGGTAGTGCAATTGAGCATAAGGCATTGCTCCCGAATCGAACCAAACGTCGATCAGGTCAAGTTCCCGTTTCATGGGTTTGCCACTTGCCGAAACAAGCACGATGCCATCCACGTATGGGCGGTGTAAGTCTATATTTTTTACAGCGTAATTATCGGCAGTATATTCTCCTACTTTGAAGTTCTTGTATGGATTTTCGGTCATAAATCCGGCTGCGATTGATTTCTCGATTTCCGAGATCAATTCTTCCACCGAACCAATGCAGATTTCTTCCGTTCCATCTTCGCTGCGCCAGATAGGAAGCGGAGTTCCCCAGTAGCGACTGCGTGACAGGTTCCAGTCTTGCAGGTTTTCCAGCCATTTCCCGAAACGGCCTGTTCCTGTTGAAACCGGTTTCCAGTTGATGGTATCGTTCAATGACATCATTTCCTCGCGGCAAGCTGTTGTTTTTACAAACCAACTATCCAACGGATAATACAATACCGGTTTGTCGGTACGCCAGCAGTGTGGGTAGTTGTGCGTGTGTTTTTCTATTTTGAAAGCCAGGCCTTGTTGTTTCAACATTACACAAAGATCAACATCCAACGTGGCATCGTCTTCTGTCAGGTTGTCATCGTAGGCATTTTTTACGTAACGTCCGGCGTATTCGCCGTACAATCCGGCATTCACATTCGAAGCAACGAATTCGGCACTTAAATCTTCTATTTTAAAGAATTTCCCGGTTCTGTCTACCATCGGTTGGCGGTTTCCGTCTTTGTCGATTAACAACATAGGTGGAACGCCGTTTTGTTTGGCCACGCGATCATCGTCCGCACCAAAAGTAGGGGCGATGTGCACGATACCGGTACCATCTTCGGTGGTTACAAAATCGCCGGTAATGACACGGAAAGCGTTGCCCCCTAAATCCCCCTTGGGGGACTTAATATTACCTTCGTTTTGATATGGGCTTACCCAGGGAATTAATTGTTCGTATTCGGTACCTGTAAGGTCTGAACCTTTACATTCTCCTAATACTTTGAAGGGAATGTTTTTGTCGCCATGTTTATAGTCTTCAAAGGCTAAGTCGGCATTTTTTGGATTGAAATGTGTGTTCAGTAACTCTTTTGCCAGAATGTATTTTACAGGATTTCCTAAATATGGATTGAAAGAATCAACCAGTACATAAGTAATATTTGGACCAACACAAAGGGCAGTATTTGAAGGTAATGTCCAGGGAGTTGTTGTCCAAGCGAGAAAGTAGGCATTACTGTCCCCTAAATCCCCCTTGGGGGACTTTTGGCCTTTGAGTGTTTCATATATTTTTGATGAAACATTATCGGTGTCAACTAATACTTCTTCATTTGTAAAACGAATGACTTTATATCCGAGGCTTTCTAATAATTCGGTACGTAGTTTATCGTATTCAACAACATCTGATTTTTCATGATAACCACCATCGACCTCAACAACTAATTTTGCATCAATACAAACAAAGTCTACAATGCAATCAGCAATAATATGTTGTCTCCTGAATTTGAAACCGTTAAGCTGTTTCCCTTTTAATTGTGTCCACAAAGCATCTTCAGCCGGAGTCGGATTTTTCCTGTGCTCTTGTGCTAATTCTTTTATTCTTGAATACAAAAGTGGATTAGCTGTCAAACATTTTAGCTTGTCAGCTTCATTGTTTGCACTATCCAACAAGTCCCCTATGGGGGATTTAGGGGGCAGCTTTTTGATTCTAAACTGCGCCACGCAGGTAGTGTCTTTCACATCGCGATAGCAGCCCGGTTGGTTGAGTTCGTGAGTGGAAAGTCCTGTTCCGGCAGCCGGAGAATAAGGCTGAATAGTGTAGCCTTTGTATAATAAATCTTTGTTATAAAGTTGTTTGAGCAACCACCAAAGTGTTTCGATATAGCGGTTGTCGTAGGTAATGTACGGATCGTTCATATCCACCCAATATCCCATTTTGGTAGTCAGGTCTTCCCATTCTTTGGTATATTTCAATACATCACGGCGGCAAGCGGCGTTGTAATCGTCCACACTGATGGTTTTACCAATGTCTTCTTTGGTAATGCCCAATGCTTTTTCCACACCAAGTTCTACCGGAAGACCATGGGTATCCCAACCTGCTTTGCGCTTTACCTGAAAGCCCTGCATGGTTTTGTACCGGCAAAAAACATCTTTGATAGTACGTCCCATCACGTGGTGGATGCCCGGCAGACCATTGGCTGAAGGTGGTCCTTCATAAAACACGAAAGATGGTTTGCCCTCGCGGGTTTCGATACTTTTATGGAAAATGTCTTTTTCGCTCCATTGCGAAAGCATTTCCTTGTTGATGTCCGATAAATTCAGATTGGAATATTCTTTAAACTTTGTCATCTCAACTATATACTTGATGGTATGTTTTTTTATTGAGGTGCAAAATTACAAAAAATAACCGAAAGAGGAAAGCATCCATACTAATGCATATTGGTCAATTAAAGATATTTATCGGGAAAGATAGAAATGCCGTTAATTGCGCAGGTCTATAGATAGATACTCTATG